>JACPTB010000012.1 GCA_016192995.1 Candidatus Woesearchaeota archaeon | reverse complement strand
GCAAGTACCTCATTACTACAAGTACACTGCTCCAATCGTAGTTGATACTGATAGTTATCCAACCTACACAACTAAAGTAGTGCATACCACTTCAATTACAACCAATCCAAAGCCAGACATTGGCGTTCCAACAAGAACAACCTATTTTCATAATCAATATCTAACGCCGCTAGGATTTGTGTATGTTGTTTATTGATGTCATAAAGCGTCAGGCAAACTTCGCTTAGCAAACGCATTCAAAGGCTTCACACTATTGTTTTTTATTTTTTTAATAAAATTCAAATAATAGTTGATAGCAAGTATTCTAACTTACAGTGAAAATAACATGACAAAACAAAGGAAAATACTCTGCGATTGTGGAGTAATGTTAGAAAAACAGAAAGCAGCATTTGACCATATTAAAACTGAAGCAATGATTTGTCCTCAATGTAAATTTACAACCTTAACAAAAGAGCAAGCTAAAAAGTACGTTCGTTCAAAGTTATTTTCGCTGAATAAATTATTTCTTCTTCCCTAGAATCTCCTTCAGCACTTTCTCTTTATCCAATTTCAATCCAAGTTTTTGTCCAAAATTGACAATATTAGTAACATCTCTTTGCAATAATTCTTTTGCATGCATGCTCTGGGTTGTTGTTGCTTGTGAAAAATCAATAAACACCGGAACATCGTGATAATTAAGAATATTAAATTTGCTTAAATCGCCATGAACAAACCCAGCTTTCCAATACAAAGTCATATACTCGACAATTTTATTAAAAAAGACCTTCTTATTTACAGGTGGGGCATCTTTTAATTTTTGAGCAGGTTGTTCATCTCCTATCATTTCAATGACAAGAATATTATCAAGAAAGGTGATGGGGATGGGAACGCGAATGCCAGCTTCCCGTGCTTTCATCAAATTTCTAAACTCTCGTTGTGTCCAAGAAAAAATAATTTTACGCCGTTGTTTTTTAAGGTGTTCATACCGCGGGTCAAGCTTAATATAATCATACATTTTATTGAAGTCGCAGGTTTGCAGCCGATAAATTTTAACAATGAGCAAGCTGCCATCTTCTTTTTTAGCAGTAAACACATTAGCTTCTTTGCCAACAGAAACAGGGCTGAGCATTTCCTCAAAATAACCTTGACATTGAAGCTTAAATAAGTTCCTCATAGTATATTGGTCAAATACATTCCCCATCACTTTCCAAGCTTCCTTCCATTTTTTAGCCATGAATTACCTTAAAATAAGCTGAGTTATTAAAATTAGTGTTTAAAAAGTGAAAAATAACCACAAACTATTTATATATGCATATGCATGCGTATGTGGTATGGTGAAAGTAATCTCATTATCAAATAAAGCTTATGAAGAATTAAAGGCTTTGAAACAAGGACATGACTCTTTTTCTGATGTAGTGATAAAATTAGTTGAAAAGAAGCCAAAAGGTAATCTCATGGATTTTTTTGGTAAATGGCCAGGTGGCAAAGAAGAACTTGATAAAATAGCAAAAATCCTTGAAGAAGACAGAAAAAAATTTAAAACACGTGATTATCATGAATTATTGTCTTGATACTAATGTCATTGTTGATATTTTCAGAGGAGATATTTCATTAACTAAACAGTTTCAAGAGCTTTCTGAAGAGGACGTTTCTTTATGCGGACCAGTTTTGGCAGAATTATATAAAGGCGCTTATTTATCGAGCAAGCAGGAAGAATCTATTCGTTTTATCCAATCATTTATCCAAGATATGGGTTGGCAGGAATTTAATAAAACTGCCTCTCAGCTATATGGGAATTTTTTTGCTGAATTGAAAATAAAAGGCAAGCCAACGCAAGACAGCGATTTAATGATTGCAAGCATCGCCATAGCTCATAACGCAACGCTTATTACAAGAAATGGCAAACATTTTTCTCATATTCCTCAGTTAAAAATAGTGGTTTGGTAGTAGCAGTGTAGAGTATGTAGTTTTAACACCAATTTTGTGATTCTACACTACCACGTAAAACCGGCTCTGTCCCGAATGAAGTTTTTGGTGCCATGCTGGTGATTATCCTTCAAATTAATACGTGGGAAAAAAGGAAATTACAATGGGAATTTTTTCCTTGTTATAAATAAGTGAGATAATCACGGCACCAAAACCGAGGCGTTAGCCGAGATTTGGGGCAGAGCCGTAAAACCCACACATTTATATAGTACTATTTCTCTATAATGATATAATAAAATATGTGTAAATGGGTCCTCTTATGAGCTGATATTGAATATTAGCCGTGAGTTTGAGACACTCTTACATATACCAGCCCGACACTGAGAGTACTCAATGGAGCTTACGCTAAAAGCAAGCTATGAGCTTGGGAGTTCGTGCCTCGGGCAACACAGTTTTATTAATCATAATCAATAAGATTAAAACAAGGAAAGAGCTTCATATCCATTAATAACGGCAAATAAGCCTTATTTTATTTATTCACGCTCAATATAAGCTAATATTTATATTAAGAACATAAAATGCCTTAATTAATTAAATAAGCTCTTTCTTTTAATGGAGGGATTTATAATGGGAAAAATTAGCCCGGTAAGTGCTAAATATATTGTTCAAGCAAGTATTATAATTGATGGCATTGTAGATAAGCCTGATGTTATTGGCGCAATTTTTGGTCAGACTGAAGGTCTTTTAGGGGTAGACTTAGAATTGCGAGAATTGCAGCGTTCAGGTAGAATTGGCAGAATTGAGGTAAATGTAGATACTAAAGCTGGAAAAAGTGGAGGTCAGATCATTATACCTTCAAGCTTGGACAAGGCTGAAACTGCTATCGTTGCAGCTGCTTTAGAAATAATCCAGCGTATTGGACCATGCAATGCTAAGATCAAAGTAGAGAAAATTGAAGATGTTCGTGTTTCTAAACGTACCTTTGTGGTTGAACGTGCAAAAGAATTGCTTAGACTACTTATGGATAGTTCAATTCCTGACTCTCAAGAATTAGCTGATGAAGTCGCTTATTCAGTCCGTGTCATGGAAATTACTTCGTTTGGACCTGATAATCTCCCTGCTGGGCCAGGGGTAGCTGATTCAGATGAGATTATTATCGTAGAAGGTCGCGCTGATGTTGTTAATTTATTAAAGCATGGCTTTAAGAATGCGATTGCTATTAATGGAACATCAGTGCCTAAATCAGTGATGGATTTAGCGCGGGAAAAAACAGTGACTGTTTTTGTTGATGGAGATAGAGGCGGAGATTTGATTATCAAGGAATTAATCAATGCAGATATTGATTTCATTACCAAAGCTCCTGATGGCAAAGAAGTCGAAGAATTGACTAAAAAGGAAATTCATCAATGCATACGATCAAGAATGTCTGCTGAACAAGCCCGAATGGAAGTTGCAAAGGGAAATGAAGGTGGCGGTTTTAAAACACCGCTTTCCCAGCGTCCTATGATGGCAAGACCACAAGAATCATCCGAAGATTCTCAGCGCCAACAAGCACAATCACTTCAGCTGAATAGAGGTAAAGATATGCGTCCTATAGAGAGAATGGACCGGCGCCAGCAAGGATTTCAGCAGCGTCCTATGGAGAGAATGGACCGGCGCCAACAGCCATTTCAGGCTAGAAAACTGCCCTCAAAACTTTCAGATGAAGAGAAAACAAAATTTTCAAAAATGCTTGAGGATCTTATCGGTACGCGAGGAGCATATGTGCTAGACAATAAATTAAATATCCTTGGCAAAGTGCCATTTTCTGAGTTGGTAGCAACTATTAAAAGCTTAAGCTCAGGAATCTATGCAGTAGTATTCGATGGGACTGTTGATGAACTATTATTACAGACAACAGAGAAGATTGGTGTTAAGTACTTGATTACTATGGATGGAAAAATGAAAGGTAATGGTAAAGTGACTATATTGACTGCAGAAGACCTATAAATTTTTAATATATTCTTTTTTTCTTGTCTTTGGTATGGCTCAAACATCAAATCTTACTAAAATAGGAATCATAGGGGTTGGGAATATAGGTAGTTTTCTCTGTAATGAACTTAACAAATCTGAAAAAATTGTTTTGTTTGTTTTCGATAAAGACGGTAATGCGATCTCAAAATTAGAGCAAAAAAGAATAAAAGTAATGATAGCATGGTCATTACGAGAATTAATTAGCAACGTTGACGTTATTATAGAAGCAGCGCATCCGTTAGTTGTTGGCGATCTTCTCACGGAATTAAACAATCAAAAACAATACCAAAAAAAAGTGATGATTATGTCAATCGGCGGATTAATTGATTGTTTAAAAGTATATGAATATCTAAAAACAAAAGGAGTTAAGATCTATTTACCATCTGGTGCGATAGGAGGTATTGATTTGATTGAAGCAGCATATGACCACATTAACAAAATCACGCTGCAAACAACTAAATCTCCTAAAAGTCTTGCTCTTGGCAATATCAAACAGAAACAAATTATTTTTGAAGGAAATGTTGAAGATGCAATTAAAAAATACCCTCAAAATATTAATATTGCTGCGAGGATTGCATTGGCTGCCAAAGATCAAAACAAAATCACCGTGAAAATTATAGTTGATCCTGAAATTAAAACAAATCAGCATGAAATATTTATCGAAGGTGATTTTGGCAAAGCCTATTTCAAAATAGAAAATATTCCATCTCCCAACAATCCAAAAACAAGTTATTTAGCGTGCTTGTCGGCGTTACAGAAGATAAAGGAACTAATTAACAAATAATCATTTTTCATCTTTTCTTCTTCTCTTCTAACTTTTTCTGTTTAGTGAATCCTAAGAAATTATCCTTTGAAATAACTGATGTACCTGTTTCTTCTTCTAATTCCATTCTTGTATTATGCGCTATTTGTCCGCCTCTTTTAGCAGCGCTTTTATTTTCTTCAAAACCTTGAGTATCTCTTGTTTTAGCAATGTCAGTAGTTGCTTTTTCTCCAAGCATAGTAAATATTAGCTCCCAATCAGTCATGTGGTCACGAAGATTTTGATTTAGTTTATTTACTTGTTTGAATTCTTTATATTCCTTAACTGTTTTTCCAAATGTAGCTTTAGTGATTTCGTTAGTAAGAATTGCAAACTCTTTTCCTTCTTCAACACCACGCTTTTTCCATTCATCAGTTAAATCCTGCCTAATAGCAATGCCTCTTAATCTCTTGTCAATCCAATTTTCAGGATAACCTTTCATTTCATAATATTGTTTGATTCTATCTTGTCCAAGTTCAGGATTTTCAATTTCTTCAACTCTTTCATAGCCTACTTGCGCTAGCCATTGTTTGAAAGGCTCTGCTTTTTTAGAAGGTATTGACTGAATGATTCTGAATAATGCCTTTGTGTTTGCACAATCTGTTTCATATAATTTGCCATCTATGGAGGTTAATTTCAGTTGTACACAAAATGTGGACAACTCAACTTGGTATTCTAGTTCTCTCTTTTTCAGCATGCTCCAATAATTTCTTGGATTTGTACTATCAGTAAGTACTTCAATTACGTCAATGACTGAGAAAAACCATTGGTTGTTATGCCAAATCCTTCTTATCTTTTTATCCTGAAATACAATTAAGCCATTTTCTTGATTCATAAACAATCACCTTAAACAATAAATAACAATCTCTTTATATACCCTACGTCACCATGTCCAGTGGAAAACTGTCCACTGGCTTTAAAGTTGAGAATTCGATGGTTATAGCCTGATTCGAAAGTTCACACTGGACAAAATCGGAAATGTTTCGGCTTCCAATATTTGTATCAAATTTTAAAACATATTCTACAAACTATATGTTCATATATATATATATATATTTAAATAACTAAAATCCAAGTGACCTCTAAAAGAGGTGTTATCATGGGTAAACCATTATCAAAAGAGTTATTAGTATTTCTTGTTATGACAATTTTAGCAGTTGGGTATGTAGTGATGGATGTGAATAGTGTGCAAACATCTAATGATGTTGCAGGAGAGGCATATCAACAGCCAGCAAAATATGGTGAGCTTCATGTTGTTACTGGCGGAGTATCAGCAGAGTTAGTATTTACCAATAGCGATGGTCAAGAAGTTACCATTCCTTTTGCAGCAGACGAAAATTGTGTGGACTGTTCAAATAATGGGTTGAATGAACCAGTGTATTATGGAACAGATGCTCCAGTTAGTGAAAATTCACATATTGATGAACTTGTTTATTTAGAAGGAGAAGTATGTGATGGTCAAAAAGAAAATGCTAATGTGTTAGCATGCACCGGTGGATATTTCATAGTTCTTGACAAGCAAAATAATGCGCATTTACTTCAAATAGGTAATATTGATTTATCAAACAGCAAAGTTGATTTTAAAGATTTTACCTATGGAAATCAATATAACAATCAAAAGTTTACTATGAACAAAGTAACTCCTTTTATGTTAGGTAATATGGGTTTCAGATTAATGATTAGTAAAAATCGAATTAAATTTGTATCAACAGGCTCTGGAAAACCGATTAATGTTTTAGGAGGCAAGACGTTAGTTCTTGGTGGATGGAGTGTCGACACGCAATTATCATCAGAAATTATATTCAACGCAGGAAAAGGCGAGCAAGAAATACTGCTTTTAAATTATGATGGTGATGATAAAGACACTATTATTGTAGATGTAGAACCTAAGAATACAAAATACCATACAAATGACTTAGGTAATGGGTTTATTGAAATTAAAACCTATATGACTTCAATGATATATGATAAAGAAGATCTAAAATCATTAGTGATAAAATACAAGTACTAATGATAAAATAATTTTTTCTTTTTATATTTGATTAAACATTTTTTCAATATCTTCTAAATCAAGGTAGAGAACATTAAATTCTTTCATCTTTTTGAGGCATATATCAGTAAAACCACTTTTTGATATAATCAAGAATTTATATTCACCATTAAAATTAATCATTTTTGATTTTCTCATCAGTTGATCTAATACTTCGGCATCAACAAGCTTATTAGTCCATTTTACTTCTCCAACTAATATTTTTCTTGTTTTGTTATTGTAGGCTACAAGGTCAATTTCTTCTCCTGAACGGTTCCACCATGTTCCGATATCTTGAAAGTCAAGAGTATAACCATTTGTTTTTTTATTAAGATAACTAATGAGCAATTCTTTGCATATCTCTTCAAACATTTTTCCAACATATGAATTTAGATTTTCTTTTATAATGTCTTGAACTAAAGTATAATTGCCTAGATTTAATGCGGTTTGGTTTGGAAAGATAAATCTATACCAAAAATTGAAAAAGTTATCACTGACACAATATCTCCCTAATCTTTCTTTGCCAAGAACAGGATTTTTCTTCATGAGCAAATCTAACAGTTCATCAAGTTTGTTTATGTAAGCAGGCATGATATTTATGGGTATGCCGGTAAAATCATTAATTTCCTTAATTGTTTCTTTCCCAGATGACGCAGCTTGCAATATTGAATTATATTTGGCATGAATTCTAACCTGCTCATATTCTAACAAGTTTTTCGGTTCTTCAAATAGTTCAGCTCCTTTCTTAAGCAATAATGCTGATATTTTAGCATATACATCACCTTCTAATTTTTTTACTTTTTCTAAATAATAAGGTGTTCCTCCAAATACTGAGAACAGAATAATCTTTTCTTCTTCAGATAATTCTTTAAACATTAGCCTGAAATCTGCATACTTAAAAGGAGATATTTTAATTCTCGTTGCTCTCCCATATAACGCGCCAGTTTTGCTGTTGGTAATTTTATGTATCATACCAATTGAAGATCCGACTAAAACAATCATTATTTTTTTCTGTTTCAAATGTTGATCCCAATAATTTTGCAATTGTGTTATAAACTCTGGCGCAACTTCAAGAAATCTTTGAAATTCATCAAGTACCAATACAAAACCATTGTCAGATTTAGCTTGGATATAACTTAAAAAATCACTAAAATCCGCAAATCTCATTGTTTCTTGTAGTTGTTCATAGACAGATTTAGAGAGGGAATCCAATAATCCTTGTTTTTCCACTAAATCAACATAAAAATAGAACTTGTTTTCAGGTACATTTTTAATAAATTGACGTATCAATTCAGTCTTTCCTACCCTTCTTCTCCCATAAATAACAAGCAATTCTCCTGATTTCAACGCAGCATACTTGCTTTTTAACATTGCAAGTTCTTGTTTCCTGTCATAAAATGTGTTGTTTTCCATTAGTATTACCGTGATAATATTATTATATTATTATGATAATATTAACTATATAAATGTTTTCATTCACAAAACATATTCTACAAACTATATGTTCATATATATATATATATATATTTAAATAACTAAAATCCAAGTGACCTCTAAAAGAGGTGTTATCATGGGTAAACCATTATCAAAAGAGTTATTAGTATTTCTTATTTTAGCAGTTTTAGCAGTTGGGTATGTAGTGATGGATGTAAATAGTGTGCAAACATCTAATGATGTTGCAGGTCAAGGATATAAGGCGCGTTGTTTGAAGACTTTAGAGTTAAATGATAACAATTGGTTAAGCATTGGAGATGAATTAATAGTCAAAACTATAGGGGAAACTTATACAATTAAACTTTTTGAAGTTAAGCAAGGTTTCACCGAAGGTAATCCGAATATCAGTTCTGCAAAGTTGTCAATTAACGGAGGAGAAGAATTCTGGGTAATGGAGGGAGAAAGCATAGATTATCCTCATCTTGTTTTTACTATCCATAAAATAAATCAATTATCATCTGAATCACAGAATTTTAATGTTATCAATATTCGTTATATTGTTCCTTTGGTAGATCCATTAAAGAGATCTTGCAATGCAAAATTGAAGCATGGTAATCAATGGTTAAGTAAAAATGAGCAAATTGTTTTCAAACCTTATGGTAGCACTCATGTAATTACATTCTTGAAAACTAAAAAAATTAAAACAGAATCTGGTGAATTTGAGCTTCCTTTATTAGATTTAAATGGAAAGCAGAAAGCTGCGATGTCCGTTAATGATATGTATGTACCTGAACCGTTTGACTTGTTTTTTATAATAAAAGATATTAAGAAAGTAAATACGCCAACAAAACAAACAGATGTCGTACTTTTAGATTATGTGTATGTGCAATAATTTCTTTTCCCTTTTATTAATTCTTTTTTAATATAAACAATAGCAAGAATACTTTTTAATCAAATTTCAGAATAGGCACACTTTCACTCTTATGTTTATTCCTATCAATCCTATTAGCAATTTCCAACGGAACAGGTCCTTCAATTAAGAAATGATCTAATTCTTGATAACTATACCCTAATTCATCTTCATCAAATTGTCCTTGATATAATTCAGCAGAAGGTTTCTTCCGAATAATCTGCAAAGGTATTCCTAACAGCCGAGCAATTTCCCAAACCTGAATTTTATACAAACTGCCAATAGGCAATACATCACAGGCAGCATCGCCATACTTAGTTGCATATCCCATAAGAATTTCAGTTTTATTGCCAGTTCCTAATACAAGAGCATCATGAGTATTAGCATAAGCATAAAGAATATTAGCTCTAACACGAGCTTTCAAATTCATCTGAGCAATCTTATTCAAACAAAACGGTAATTGATAACTCTTAAGAATATCATTAATCGGTTGATACAATACTTTAATTCCTAATTGCCCAGCTACTTGTTGTGCATCATTAACACTTTCTTTGCTGCTTACGCCAAGTTCAGGCATAATAATACCAGTAACATGTTCTTTGCCAAGAGCTTTAACAGCTAATGCGCAAGTAACACTGGAATCAACGCCACCACTTAATCCTATAACTGCGTCACTAAACCCACGAAACTTAAAAAAATTCTTCAATTCCATAACTAAATTATTCACTGCTTTATTTGGATCAAACATTTTTCTCCACCCATTTCTTCTAAATAGAATAATAATTTATCTAAAATATCTTTTTTCAGCTCCTCATCAATATCTAATCGAGTAACTTCTTGCTCCCAATTGCAATAAGGCAGCTTGGTCAACGTTCCGATCATTTCTCGACCAGCAAGTTTGCATCCTTCTTCAAGACTAATAGCAGTTTGTTTCCCAAACTCTTTTAATGCAGGAAACTTGCTGATGGAATTAGCTCCAGCTTTTAATAATAATGGTATTCTATCGACTCTATCCTTCCATATGCCACATTGAATATCTAAATGAGGAAAACTCATCCTTAGTTGAGCAATCCACCATGCTTGTTCTTCAGCAGTTGGTGGAGGACTATGTTGAAAAGGCGTTCCTTTTTGTGGAATTAAACCATATATATGAATTTTATCAATCTTATATTTGATAATAAATTCTTTAAGTAACACCATATCATTGCGTGATTCACCCATCCCAACAATAAAAGTCATCGCTTTTTTCAAACCTAACTCATTAGCAGCAACAAACATATTTTGATAAGGTTCTAATGGTTTTGAAGGACATACTTGTTTATGAAGAATTGGATTAATAGTCTCGGTCGATCCAACAACGCCTTTAATATAAGGCAAATATCTGATAAGCAAAGGTTTTGATAAAGGTCCAACAGAGAGCCAGAGTTTATCACCAATAATCTGAACTGCAACTTTTAACATAAACTCAACTTCATCAGGAGTAAATACTCCTATTCCTCCGGTAAAAAATCCAATCTCCCAACCTAATTGTTTGCTTAGAATAAATTCAGCAAATATAGAGGCATAAGAACGTTTAGTTTCAACAGGTTTTTTAGAATCTGGTTGTGTACTCATATAGCAGAACGTGCAATCACCTATACTGCATCCCCAACTAAAGAAAATTGCTCGTTCAAAGCAGGTTGTGGGAGAGAAATGAGCTAGATAGATTTCCTCAGTTGTAACTAGCAATCTGTGCAAGTCTGGAGTCATAACTAAAGACAAATAAGGTTTAATTTAAAAAGATATCTTATAGAAATAAAGGAAAAAATAAAAAATTCTTATTCATATCTTGTAACATATCTAGGATCTTCATTAGGTTGGTTTATTCCACCACTATTAGTTACTTCAAAAAGATCTTTACAGTCACCTAATCCTTTACTTTTGCATGCGCAATATGCTTCATTATTAATATAACTCATACAGTCAGCGTATCGTGTTGTCATTTCCTCATCAGAATATAATGATGGTTTTTCATAATCATCATATGATTTTGTTGGTAGTGGTTTAATGACATTTTCAGTTTGTCGTCCATAAACAGTATATCCTGTGGCATTGCCTTTTGCCATCATAACCATACTAACTACAGCGACAACACCTACTATCAATACCAATGCTAATCCTTCTTTGCTTGAATGTTCAGCCATTCTATCACCTTTTTATTATGATTATTAAGTAATTTTGATTTTTATAGACATTGGTATTTATAAATGTTTTGCTCAGAATAGTATTTGAGGAAATACTATTCTAAGCAAAACATATAAATCCTCTCAAAATAGTTTAAGGATATGAAATGCGAAATATGCAGTAATAAATTGGAAGAAACATTTCTGAATAAGATTGTAGGTACGTACTTAAAAGATAAACAAGGAAAACAGCATGCTATTTGTTTTGAATGCCAGCACAAATTTCATAATAACAAGGAGGAAATGCTTAAGGATCTATAATTCCTTAAGCATTTCCTCTTTGTTAATCATACATTTTACGTTTACGCCTCTGTGGCTCAGTGGTAGAGCGGCGCTCTCGTATAAGTGCTATTACTCGAGTTAAGCGCAGGTCGCGAGTTCGACTCTCGCTAGAGGCTTATGTTTTCAATAAGTAGTATGTATAAACTATTAGGTTGTGTAGAAAATGTAGTTTTAGCACCAATTTCGTGAGCTATGCCGCGATTTTCTGCACAACCTAAACTATTACTACATTCTTTACACTTCCGATCCTTCAATAACCTTTATTAATTATACTGAACTTTTCTTAAACATGGCAAAACGAATAGCAATTGTAAGGAGGGACAAATGTAATCCTCATGCTTGTGGTAACTATCTTTGTATCAGGGTCTGCCCGGTAAATAAGCAAGGCACTGATTGCATTATAGAAGGTAAGGATACAAAAGTAGATATTATTGAGGAAACCTGTATCGGTTGCAATATTTGTGTTTTGAAATGTCCTTTTGATGCGCTATCTATTATTAATCTTCCTGAAGTATTAAGCAATGAACCAATGCATCGTTATGGGAAAAATGAATTCGCTCTTTTCTCACTGCCCATTCCGATTTTTGGCAAAGTAGTGGGGATTGTAGGTGTTAATGGGATTGGAAAAACAACAGCTATTAAGATTCTTGCAGGATTAGTAAAACCTAACTTTGGTAAAAATACTGAAATTGCGTATGATGAAATTATAGAACATTTTAAAGGCACGCCAGCTCATGAATTTTTCGATCGAGTAAGAAGAGGGCAAATAAAAGTTGCCTATAAACCTCAATATGTTGATGGAATTCCTAAAACTGCAAAAGGTACAGTAAAAGAACTTCTGAAAAAAGTTGATGAAAAGAATAAGCTTCAACAAGTAGCTAAGGAACTAGATTTAGAGATATTTCTTGATAATAACATAGAAGAACTTTCAGGAGGGGAGCTTCAGCGTGTAGCCATAGCAGCAACAGTATTAAAAAATGCAAATTTCTATGTCTTTGATGAACCCATGTCCTATCTTGATATAAAGCAGCGTTTGAGGGTGTCAAAATTCATAAGAAATTTAGCGTCACCAGAGCGGGCAGTGATAGTTATTGAGCATGATTTAATTGCATTAGATTACATGACTGATATGGTCCATATTATGTATGGTCAGCAAGGAAATTTTGGTGTGGTAAGCAATCCACGGTCAACAAAACAGGGAATTAATGCGTATCTTGAAGGCTTCTTGAGAGAAGAAAACATGCGTTTTAGAGACAAACAAGTTACTTTTGAAAAAACAGTATTTATGTCCATGGATAAAAAAATATCCCTTACTTCGTGGCCAGATTTTGAAAAACAGCTTGGTAAGTTTCAGGTAAAAGCGCATCATGGTAGTATTCATCAACAGGAAATAATTGGAGTTTTAGGCGAGAATGGGATTGGTAAAACTACCTTCATGAAAATACTCGCAGGAGTTCTTAGTCCAGATGCAACAAAACTTGAGCAGCATATCAGAATTTCTTATAAGCCTCAATATATCACTTCAGATTCAGAAGCATTAGTGATGACCTTACTGCAGCATGCTATTAAAAAACATAGTGCAGATATTATTGCTCCTTTGCGTTTAGAATCTTTGTTTATGAAGAAAATTAATGAATTATCAGGGGGAGAACTCCAGAGAGTTGCAATAGCAGAAGCATTAGCCCAGGATGCAGAGCTTATACTTTTAGACGAACCTTCAGCATATCTGGATGTAGAAGAGAGGTTAATATTGTCTAAAATAATTAAAAATTTTGCAGAAACAAAAGGAGTAAGTATTGTGGTTATTGATCACGATCTTTTGTTTTTAGATTACCTCAGTGACAAATTATTAGTATTTGACGGACAACCTTCATTAAAAGGAACTTCCCATGGACCGATGTCTAAAGAAGAAGGAATGAATAAGTTATTAAGCAGTTTGCAAATTACCTTGCGGAGGGATGAAACATCATATCGTCCAAGAATTAACAAGCTTGATTCACAAAAAGATCAAGAGCAAAAAAGAACAGGGAAATATTATTATACTTGAATGATTTCTTTAAAAATATGAAATGTCCTTTTTGTCAGGAGGGAACAAAAGTAATTGATAAACGTGAATTAGAAGAAGGTGCAGTAACCAGGAGACGAAGGGAATGTTTAAAATGCGAAAAGCGCTTTACAACATATGAACGTGTTGAAACTCCTCCGATTATGATTGTGAAGAAAGATGGAAGGCGGGAACTCTTTAATATTCAAAAATTAAAGATGGGTATTCTTAAGGCATGTGAAAAGCGTCCTGTTGCTGAACAACAAATAGATGAAGTTGTTAAAAGGGTTGAGCAGCGTTTATACAATTATAACGCGACGGAGATACCGAGTAAAAAAGTCGGAGAAACCGTTATTCGAGAATTAAAAAAACTAGATAAAATAGCTTATATCAGATTTGCTTCTATCTATCATGATTTTGAAGACATTAGTGAATTCAAAGAAGAGCTGGATAAATTGGAGAAGAAATAGCTTTGCGAGTATTTTGTAAAGTTCTCTACAAATTTTCTTGCTTCTTCTCAGGCATTGCTGTTGGGCTTTCTCCACCATGCCAGGTAAATCGCGGTCTGATTTTCATAGGATACAGGCGTTCATTAGTATCATCGAAGATCAATGCTGAGCCAAAAGTTCGTGGTAAATCATCTATTTGTTTGGTTAAACCTTCGCGCATATAACTCTGCATTAATATGCCAAGCGCATCAGTATCGAGTTTAGCAGTAATGCGATGTGCTATAATAGTATCAGCTTGGGTCATAACATCAGTGTGGATCTTTCCAGGTTGTTGGCTTGCAAGAATTAAAGAAATGCCAGGTTGCCGTCCTTCACGAAGGATAGTAACTAAGGGCTGTGTTGCTAATGTCTGGCCTTGATTTGGTAAAAACTCATGTGCTTCATCAAGTACTAGCCAAACAAGCGGCATTTTCTTTTTAGTAATTGGTTCAGAAGTAAAATAATGCAAGCTTCCATGAACTTCAGTGTATTCCTCATTTTTTCGTGCAATCATTCGTTGAATGAACAATTTTTGTGCGACTAACCCAACAACGAGATTTTTAATTTTCCAACCATCTTCTTGAGTAGCATAGCAGCTTAAATCAAGCACCGTAACTTCCCCAGGTCCAGCCAATTCTGCAAGGGTAGTTCCTTGGACATCAAAAATACCCCATGCTTTGGTATTGAGGAATCTATTTTCAACAGCGTCTTTTGTTTGTTTTTCTGAGCGGGAATCATTTCGTACCTCAGTAACAATTTCATCAATACTAAACTCATGCTTAGTTTCTTTTAACATATGCAAGACTCGTTCAATCAGTACTGCCATGGGATCATTTTCAGGAATGTCAAACGTCATAATCCAGTCGAGAGGATCTAACTCAGCAGGTTTAATGGAAAAAGGGTGATCTGTCGGAATGCCGTCTTGCAAATAACGTTTATGAAATCCTGTAGGAGTATATATTTTGATGGGCAATGGTTTCGAAGCTAAACCCCATTGTTTTAAAAGAAGTTCTTCTTTTTTATTAGGATATTTCATAGTCCAATAAACACCCATAGTATCTAGAAAAATAACACTCAAGTTTTCTCTGACATCTTCAGGCAGATCAGAAATCCCTTCTACAATGACGCCCATTGAGTAGGACTTTCCAGATCCTCTCTTGCCGACGATAAATACGACGTGGCTTCTTACAACGTCAAGGTAAATAATATTAGAAAGCGAAGTAGTTTGTCCCATAGTTACATACTGTTTTCCAAGAAAGATAGTTCCGGCATTGCCAAAAGCTTTTCTATCAGCTTCACTTCTTCCAATAATAACATCATACATAAGTATTTCAACGTCATATATGTTTATATATTTTGTTTTCTGTTAGGCAAAGTCTAACAGAAAACTTTATATAATAAATCGATAGAGGGATTCTCTATGGGAAAGAAAAAATTATCTCCAGACCACAAACCTAAAATTATCCATGTGTATCCAAAGGAAGATTATGCTCAAGATGCAGCAAAAAACAAAAGAAAAACCTATATGGTGTGGGGAGCGCTTGTAGTGTTGCTTATAGTAGTCCTTGTTATTTGGAAATATAATAGTTCTCCAGATAATTCAGATACAATACTAACAGTTTCAGTTGTTACTGTTAATGGTGTTGATATAACTTCTAAAGATATAGACGCAGAGCTTTCCAAATTACCAAAGAATGTCGTTGCTCTACAGGATAAAGAACAATTAAAATCAATGATTGTAGAACAGATGATTGTTAAAGAACTCTTATTGGAAAAAGCAAAAGAGCTAAAGTTACAAGTTAGTGATGCTGAGATTGATGAAGCACTTAAAAATATTAAAGAAGAGCTGAGTATTTCTGAAGACGAATTTAATAAAGTTCTTCAAGAGCAGGGAATCACCTTAGCTATGGTGCGGCAAACATATCATGATCAGCTCTTAATTAATAAAGTAATGAAACAGGAGATTCAAAAACCTATAGTTAGTGATGAACAAATTAAAACATATTATGATGAAAACAAGGATAAGCTTATGCAGGTTAAAGCAAGCCATGTATTAGTTTGTTATAAGGGAGCTATGTTTTGTACCTCAGAAAGAACAGAAGCAGATGCGAAGGCAAGAGCAGAGGAAGTGTTGAAAAAAGCAAAAGAAGGAAAAGACTTTGCTGAACTTGCAAAAGAATACTCAGATGATAATTCTGCTGCAAAAGGCGGTGACTTGGGATATTTCACAAGAGGTCAAATGGTGAAAGAATTTGAAGAAACAGCTTTTAATCTTTCAAAGAATCAAGTATCCGGATTAGTTAAAACGCAATTTGGTTATCATGTTATTAAATTAATTGATAGAAAAACTTCTTTCGATGAACTTCAGGAAAAAATAAAGAAGCAATTAGAAGCTCAAAATGCAGAAAAAGATATTCTAAAATATATCGATGGTTTAAAAGCAAGTGCTAAGATTAGTTACCCTCTTAAATAAAGCAGCTGATCTATTTTTATTAAAACAAATCCAAATTTAAACCCTCTAGAAATTCTTTTTTTAACCGTTCTTCATAATCAATAACACGTTCTCCTTCTTTTTTTTCAGTAGCAAGGAGTTGTAATAATTTAGTGCTCATAACAAATTCTGCTTCGTGAGTTACACCCTCAATAGCAATCTGTCCAAGATGTTGTTTAATAAGATTCTGCTCTAACTCTTCAGTAGCTTTAGTATCAATCTTAATCTCTTCGAATTCTTCTGAAGAAAGTTGAGCAGTATTTTTCATAATAAGATATGCTCCTGCTGCATAAAACTGCTCAATGATCTCTTTAAAGTTGATATCTCGTATTTTTCCACTGCGTAATACGCCTTTTAATCTCAAGGTAACAAGACTATTTTTAACTGGTTGTTGGTTAAGTTTGATAAGAAGAAGTTCTTTGATTTCTTCAGGTGTTTTCATATTGCAATCTATAACTAAGGAGACAACTGAATAAAGTTCTATCGGTATATATCTTATGTTGTTCTCGATGCTTTCATCATAAATATAAAATCCACCATGATGGAATTTCTCAAGTTCTTTAAAATTATTAGGGAAAAGAGCTCCAGGGTAAGTAAGTAAACCAAAATGTTCAATATCCTGTTGCAAGGGAGCATGGACATGGCCGCCTGCGTAATAATTGAAATGTTTTGGAAATAAACTTAACGGTACAGAATCCATGAGTTCTAAGTCTGAAGGTTTAAATTCGGTGATCGCAGTGTGAAACATGAAAATTTTGAAGCCTTCTTCTTGTTCAAGATTTTTAAGTTCGAGCCTTTCATAATATTTTTTGTCAAGAAGTCCCTTTTTGCCAAGCATACCAGTAATTTTTGTGCCTGTTTTCTGATCAATAGTAAAACGTAATTGCAAAGTTCCATCAACAACATCACCTTTAACTACATTGATAAAAAGTTCAGCTTTTTCAAGAACATCAAGCATAGTTTTTCCGCTTGGTGAAAAATCATGGCTTCCTGCTATAATATATACGGGAATATTTCTTTTCTTGAGTTCTCGCAAGTAAGCAACAACAATTTTTAGCCGTTCTATAGTTGGTAATGAAGTATTAAACAAGTCTCCACTGATTAAAATAAAATCAACCTGTTCCTCAATACAAATATCAATTGCTTTGATGAATGCTGAAGTGCTTGCTTCTCGTAATTGAGGATCCCTCCAAGAACCAATATGGATATCAGAGAGATGAGCAAATTTCATAGTTTCACCAGATAAAGGAAAAAATCCATCTTACAATTCTATAAAAAATATTTTTTCCTTGTTGTTGAGGCTGAGGCAGGGTTTCTTGAGGAGCAAGGGGTTGAGATTGATCAGAGAATTTATCCTCTTTATTACTACCTTTATTGTCCAGAGCGATTGAAGTGGTATCATTATTTTCGGTGTTATTAGTAAACAGTTTTGGCTTTACTTCTATAATCTCTTTTTTTCCGGTAACAATGCCTGAAATAACTGCTAAACAAACATCTTTAGTTCCTGATTGATCTCTGACAGGATAAGCATCCCTGACCCAAATGCTGAATCCTTCACCATCATAATTCTGATGTCGTTCTATAACCACAATTTTTCCATTGATTTTGAATACACATGACCTGTCATCTTCAGAAACATCAATAAAAGTAATAGTAACAGTATTAAATGATGTTTCTCTATGTTCATTATCAAAGGTGAATAATTCACCTAAACTTAAAGTAATAGTCGGTAAGAGCAATCCCAAAAGCAAAAATAGCAGCCCCAATTTTTTATAGGTTGACTTATTCATATTCATAATGTCTCCACCCCATTAAATGAGTAGGTACTAGTTTCATGAACTTTTTCTGGAAGTAGGGTTTTAAATTCAGGTATTTTAATAGGCATGGCAAATTTTGAAAAAGTGCTGGTTACTATAGCTTCGCCTTTATCTAAGCTGGCAATACTTCTGTCATCAGTGCTTAAATCCTGGCTGGCGCTCTCAATGATTGCTTTTCTTTCAGGAGCCATTTCAAGCCCTAAAATAATCTTAGTATTCATGTTAGCTAAAATATCTCTTGGAATAAGGGAAGGTAATTGAGTAATGGCAGTTAATCCCACTTTAAATTTTCTTCCTTCTCGAGCAATAGTAGCAAAGATATTATTGCCTTTTTGAAGAATGTCTTTTCCAATAACTCTTGGAGCTTCTTCAATAACTATTGATATCACTGGTTTATTGGTAATCCCTTTAAGCTTATATTTTTTATACCTTGAAAAAATCTCCGAAGCAAGCAATGATCCTACTAAAATCTCAACATCGTTTCGAAGATGGGAAGTATCAACAATAACAGTAGCTTGGTTTTCTAATGCCTGTGCTATATCATGGATGGTAGTTGCGCCGGCGTTGGTATCAAAAATACCCATGAAACGCAGATTAGTCTCATGAACATCAACATCTAATAAATGAATAAGCTTTCTTTTTATGACAGCAAGCGTCCCTTCAAAAAAATTCACGTTAAGCAGTTGTTGATCAGAAATAATAGCTTGAATCCATCCATCACCAAATTGTTTGTAATAGGCATGAATAGCATCTTTTTGTGCATCAGTAAATTCAACCACACCATTAAAATGGTGTGGTTGAATATCCTTAATATTAATTTTTAACGATCGCGCTCCTGGTGGTGGTGTAGTAGGTGTATAGTAAATAACACGCTCTCTTTGTTGATGGTCTTTGAGACCTTTTTTTGTCCTTCCATAATACTCATCATGTGGATCGAGCACTAATATGCCACAATAATCCTTATCAAGGCAATGCCAGAGCATACAAGACATTAGATTGCTTTTTCCTTTCCCTGTTGAAGCAGCAATTAAAAGATGTTCGGTAAATACTTTTTCTCCATCTAAAAGCAAAGGAATTTCTAAATTACGGGATCCTGATCTAATATTCCCTAAATAGAGAGATTTCTCAGGGTGATTAAGAAACGTAAAGTCTTCTTTCACAATTTCTCTTACTGAAGAGAAGAAGGAAGGGAGTGTTTTACAAAGCTGTGCATCGTGGGATGTAATGGTGACGAGTGTTTTTAATAATGCTAAGCGATAATTTCTTAATTGTGGATCCATAAATCCAAGATCATGATTTTCTTCAAGAGTCATCCCTGAAATAAGTTCTAAATTAGCCTGGGAAAGTTGGCTTCCATAAACAAGATCATATACTTGTAAAAGGATTTTTGGATATTCATCAGCAATGAGAAGTTCGCCTAATTCTAAAGAAGTGCCTGCTTTCTCTCGAATAAGAATCTTACCAAATTCACCGCTAATGATTTTACCTTTTATATTATAACTCATCGTATACTCTCTCCTTTATAAGCGAATAAAGCATGCTATTTAAATATTGCCTAATCTCAAAAAGCGTATCTACTCTCCAATAGAAAATTATATAAACATTCTGGTGTGCCGTTCTTCTATGAAGGAACACAAAGAAGAACTTAGTAAATTACAGCGTGAACTTTCCCATCTCGAAAAGACGTATAAAACGGGAATCATAACAGATAATGAATACCAAACAAGTAAAAATGCTGTTATGAAGAAATTGAACAAATTAATGATTAAACTACGTCATGAAGAAGCGTCAAAGCGTGTTGTTGATGAAATTTTGAAGGAGAAATTATCCTCGACTGTAGCAACTTCAAAAACTCATGATTCAAAGAAATCAATTAAAGGAACAGCAAAGAAAATATCTTCCTTAGGAAAATCTTCAAGACCAGTAAAACAAGAAAATAAAAATGAAATTACCTCAAAAACTCCAAAATTCCCCAATGAAGATAATGATGCTTTTTGGAATGGAGTAGTTTATATCTTAGTCCTGCTCCTGGTTCTAGCTGCTACGTTTACAACCTATCGTTATTATGAGGCCCATAGTCAATTAAAAGTTGTTACCATCTATGAATTTACTGATTTTCAATCTAAAAACAGCCGAAATGTTCAAAAGGCACTTAGTGAAATTAAGGATGAGTATAGTGATCAAGTTAAAATAATCTTAAAGCATTATCCTCTCGAAGAAATACATCCTGACTCAGTGCTTGCTGCAGAAGCTTTAGAATGTGCTGCAGAACAAGGTGAGTTCAGAAAATTTCACAATTTTCTATTTAACGCTCAAAAAGAGTTATCTTCTCAACTGATAAAAGAGTTTGCTCAAGAGCAAGAGCTAAATAGTGAAGTATTCAATGATTGTTTAGAAAGTCATAAAAAACTAGATAAAGTCAAAGCTGACATTGAAGAAGGAAAACAATTAGGGGTTACAGCAGTTCCCACTTTTATTATTGATGGTCATATGCTCGTTGGTAATCAAAAGTATGAAGTTTTTAAGTATTATATTGACCAAGCTCTGAATTAATCAGATAAATTCAAAAATTTTTTAAAGAATTAAATTTCAAGAGATTTTATGTTTGAAAAACTAAAAGAAAAATGGAAGATATGGTTTGCTTTGCGAAAAGCAAAGCAAGAAGAGCACAAGCATATTGTTACTGAACAAGAGCTTGAAGATGAAGAAAAGGAATTTGAGACTGAAGACAAGCAATTAACAAAAATTCTTGAATATTCTAATGATTATTACAAGAACTTAAATGAGAAAAAATCAAAGAAAAGGAAAAGGTAACTTATCTTCTTTTAAGAAGCCTAACAGCTTGCTCAATTTCATCATCCCGTGCGCTGCAGCCGTTTAATTTAACACCCCATAATGCCCCTTCTAAAACAGCTTTATCGAGATTTTTAATAACGTTTTTTTCTTCATCGAGTATATATCTATCTAATAAACCTAGTTCATAGGCTATCATTATTAAGTCAAACGATCTTATGACCTGCAATCCTTTCAGCTCCTGCTGGACCTTCTGTAAACAAGGAGTATTCATCGTAATCTTTTTTTGAAGTTTTTTCTCAAGTGTTTTTTGGAGTGAAAAAGGGTCTTCAATAAATTTGCGCGCAGTTCGTTCATCTATAACAACCGTTTCAGCACCGGTAATTAAAGCGCATGCTAAGGTCTCAATCTCAGCAAAATGAACCAAGGTGAGGGCAATGGTATCAATATAAAAACAAGTATTCATCAGGTTAAGCAGATACTCTGTTTTTTGTTTCATCTCAGGTTCAGAAATAGTGTCAATTATTCCTCGACTGATAATAGGCAAAACCTGAAGAGCTTCAAATTTATATCTTTTTGTTTCAAGAGGTCTATCAATAAGTTCTTCATATACATGGGGAGTGATATAAAACGCTCCTCTAAACCGCTCTTTCAATGGTTCGAGGAGCCATAACAAGTTGTTAATGGTTAAACTAATAATCGGTCCGGTATCAAATACAAGTGCTCTAACGTTCATCACCTCCTAAACAACATCAACTAATTTATGTTTTATCTCAACATAACCTAACCAAAACAATAACAGCATCATCTCACATTAAAAAGAGTTCGTACATATTTAATTCTTTGAGGCAGGGATATCTTCTCAACAGCAATCTCAGGCAAATTTACATTACCAATATACTTCATGAGTTCCCAGTGGGAAATACCAAGAAGTTCAGCAGTTTTTCCCAAAGAAATCCCATGTTCATAAAGTTTAAAACCTTTTTTAATTTGCGCATCATTCATAACTCTTCGTATATATTTTTGTACTTTGTGATCTTCTTGAGAAATAGTTGCAATAAGTTTTTTAAGAGCTTGGAGATAAGCAGCATCATTTTTTTCTTGTAAGGCGTTCTTCGCGTTTTCGAGGATTTCATAGATATGAGGTAAAATTTTTTTCTTTCTTTGAACCATTTTCGCAAGCGCAAAAACACTTACGGACAAGCTAATTGCCGAAGAATCTTGGTATACTGAAGCGCAATGAATAACATGATCACTTACTTCTTCTATGGCAGTGAAATCTTCATTTTTCAGATTTCTGATAACATCTTTTATTACTTGTAAGCTGTCACATCGTATCTGTTCTTCCATCCTATTTTTATGAAATGAGAACTATATAAATCTTTAGAATAGAAAATTATAAATAGTACACACTGGTACGCACTCTTGTTACCATGCTGAAATTAATACAACAATTTATTCGAAAAGTGTTTCGTGATCTTTTTGGAAAGAAAAAGCAAATTAAGTTAGGTTTATATGGTCCGCCGAATAGTGGAAAAACAACATTAGCTAATAAAATTTGTATGGATTGGTTAGGTGAAGAATTAGGAACTTCGTCCCCAATTGCTCATGAAACTCGGGAAGTTCAAGTTAAAGAACAAATTTCTATTAAAGCAAAAAATAAAGAACTCTCATTTAATTTAGTTGATACACCTGGAATTGCAACTAAGATCGATTATGAAGATTTTATTAAAGTTGGTATGAAGGAAGCCGAAGCAAAAACAAGAGCAAAAGAAGCAACTAAAGGTGTAATTGATGCTATTAAATGGTTAGACAATATGGATGTTGTTATTATCATATTAGATGCTACCAAAGATCCTTATACTCAAGTAAATATAACTATTATTGGAAATCTTCAAGCAAGAAGTATTCCTGTGTTGATTGTCGCTAACAAGATCGATTTAAAAAAAGCAGATATTAAAAAAATCCAGGCAGCATTTCCTCAATATGAAATTGTAGGAATTTCAGCAAAAAAAGGCGAAGGAATGGAGCAATTTTATGAAGCATTGCTCGGGCTTGCAGGGTAAAATATAATAACTATAAAGGTATGACCAGTACCTTTATAAATAATCAACACTATGAATTATAGGAACATAATTACTGGTCAGCTACGAAAAAGGGTTGAAACATGTTAACATTGCAATTTGTGCCATATCATGAAATTGAAAGCTTAAGCTCAAGCAAAAGAGTTAGCAAACTTCTCGATATAGTTAAACTTAATAAGATTCTGTTATTAGAAGGAAGATTGACACGAGAAGAAGAAGCAGATCTAATCAAAAAAACAATGCAGGATATTTCTAATACTTTTAAAGGAATTGAATTAGGAGTAGTCTATCCAAATTACAAAGACGCTAATCTTTTAGGAAAGTTAAAGTATCAAATGATTAATACGCTATTAGGGAATCGAATTGGACTGACTATTATTGGTCCTGCAAGCATTGTCAAAGAAATTAAGCAAGATCCTAACAAGATTGAGCTTCTCACGAAGAATAAGTAGTCTGGTTAAACTGTAGGTAAAACTATGCCGCACCAATGTGTTCGTTGCAATATACTATACGATGAGGGATCAAGTATAATCCTTTCTGGTTGCACCTGTGGTTGCAAGCTATTTTTCTACATTAAAAAAGCACGTCTTGAAGAAGCAAAAGTGATTACAAATAAATTGACCATAGAAGATAAAAAACAAATTGAAACAGATGTTACGGAAATGTTAGGTCATGAAATTACTGAAGAAGACCAGCCAGTTGTTCTCGACCTTGAATCAGTGAGAATTCTTGAACCAGGAAAATTTGAGCTTGATTTAGTAAGGCTTTTCAATAAGAAATATCCTTTGATTTACAAATTAGAAGAAGGAAAGTATGTGATCGATATTGCCGAAAGTTTTAAGCGAAATCTTGATCTGAATGATTTGGGTATTGAAGATCATAAACATGAAGAAGAATAAAATAGTACGTAATAAGTCTGGGGTTTTAGTGCCTATTTCGTGAGGCTCTTCAAGTTTAGGTGTGGGGATTTTTCGGAGTGCCAGAGAGAAAAATCCAATTCAAGCAGACTTCAAAAGCTGAACTGGCACTAAAACAATAGAAGACTTATTACGTACATAAAATAATCCATTATGTATATTCCTATAATCTATCAATCTCTTACCTTCTTCTATTTCCCACTTACAATTTCAACAACATCAGAATGTTTTAAACGATGTTCTTTCCCAACAGTCATCTTTGTTTTACAGTCTTTTGCGCAAATAAAATGCTTCCCAAAATCAGTATGTAATCTATAAGCAAAATCTAATGCAGTAGTTTGTTCAGGCATCAAAAAACAATCAGGTAATACATTGCCATCTTTATCTTCGAGTTTATTAACACCACCGGGAAAAATAGCAATATACTTCAACAGTCTAAACACAGCTGTATTAAGAACCTCTTGTACCCCCGTGCTTCCATATTCTTGCAGAATGTTTTGTTGAATAAAGGACAAGGCATTTTTCTGCTGCTCACTTAATTTCTCAGAATTCTTAACAGTAAATGTTTTTTCACCAGGTATATACTCTATAAGATTATGTCGGGAAGCTTCTCGCAGTGCTAATTCGCTTTCAGAACTACAAGGAATAATCAAATACTGGGGAAATTTCTCTTTAATTCTAATGAGATTTACTTTTGCGCAAGGAACATCAATTTTATTTGCAGCGATGACCATGGGTTTTGTTTGTTCTCGCAAAAATCTTGCTAAACTATGCAAGTCCTGTTCTTGCCACAAAGTAGGTTTAAAAGGATCCAATGAAAGTTTCTTAACACCAGCATCGATCATTTGTTCTGTAACTTTTAATCCGCTTAATTGTTTAGCAAGAGCTAGAACAACAGATTTTTTTTCTTGAATAATCGTGCGCGCAAACTTGTCCCATCCTTTTTTGAGAATTCCTAAATACCAAAAATCAAGCTCTTCTTCAAGAAACAAGACATCATTAATAGGATCATAACTTCCAGGTTCAACAGATTCACCTTTCTCATCAACACTTCCAGAGATATCTATAACATGAATTAAAACATCTGCTTGCCTTAAATCATCAAGAAATTGATTTCCCATTCCTAAACCTTTATGAGCTCCTGGAACTAATCCAGCAACATCCATTAGATCAATAGGTACAAAACGATAATCTCCTAAACAGTATCCTGTTCGGGGATTTGAGTGTTTTCCAAACTCGAGTGCAACATCTTTAACTTTGACAAAACCAATAGCATGATTAGGTTTAATCGTAGTAAAAGGATAGGGTGCAATATCTACATTTGCTAATGTTGCTGCCTTAAAAAAGGTGCTTTTCCCCACTGATGGCTTGCCTACTACTCCAATAAACATAAGCTAAAGAACAAAGTGTTGTTTTAAATAGTTTATTGATCATTGGCTCTGCCCAGAATAAAGTTTTTGGTGCCATGCTGGTGATTATCCTTCAAGTAATACGTGGGAAAAAAGGAAATTCCAATGGGAATTTTTTCCTTCTTATACACAAGTGGGATAATCACGGCACCAAAACCGAGGCTATGCCGAGATTCGGGGCAGAGCCTATATTTAGTAAAAACATTTATAAAATTCATACACTGTTAAAACAGTATGGGAGAGCCATTTGATATACTCGTTGCAAAGTTTGAAATAAAGTCTACTGATAAAATAGTTATTAACAAAGTATACATAGCATTGCACGATTATTTCTATCGGGAAGAGTATTCAAAAGGTCGTGATGCGGAATTTCCAGAGACCTTTATGTTTGAAACAAGAACACAGAAAGGGGGAAAAGAGATCTGGGTGTGGTGGAGACCTGAAAAAGACATTAAAGGAAATTCATTTGTGAAAAAAAAATTTGTTTTTGACATTCATGGTGTAGGGTTAACTGAAGTTGAATTGATCAAGCAAAATTTTAAGTTTAAAGCAGTTACCGGAAAAGTAGAATTTCTCGTAAAAGCAAAGTTAGAGGTTGATGTTAAAGAAAGGTTTAGAAATAATCCGTTTTTAGCCCCAATATTCAGCGTATTCTGGAAACGTCTTTATCGAAAACAGCTCGAACAGCACAAACTAGATATGTTAAAAGATGCTTATAAATTGCAAGAGTTTGTAAAACGTCAAATGGAATTAAATACCTTTGTTACACCAATACAGCCATTTGCTCCTGCTCTTGGATTTCCCGATCAGAATTTTTAATATTTTTCACCAGTAAAAATATAACATTTATAAACCATTTGTTTGTTCTTACCACCATGCCTCCGTAGCATAGTAGCTATTGCGGCAGACTTGTAATCTGCAGGTCGCGAGTGCAATTCTCGCCGGAGGCTTTCTTTTCAATGTACGTAATAAGTCTGGGGTTTTAGTGCCTATATTGTGAAGCTCTTCTTAAGTTCACTTTGGGGATTTTTCGGAGTGCCAGAGAGAAAAATCCAATCAAAACTACACTTCAAAAGCTGAACCGGCACTAAAACCATAGAAGACTTATTACGTACTTTTCAATGATACCTTAAAATAGTATAAGTATATCTTTAAATACAACTACATATTCCTCCAAAGTATGGAATTTAAAGAAATCTATGAAAAAGCACAGCAACAATACAAGCTTCCAAGTTTCGATCAACTTAATAGTTCGTTCAATATATGCAGTTTGGAACCAACAGAACTCTCACTTTTATCAGATCTCTTAAAACATATTGTTGATTACCTTGAATATTACGAGAAAATAATATACAATCTTATTGAACCTGAAGCGTCATTAGCTTCCCTTCATGAAGCAAAGGTATTTTCAGAAGAAGAACGTAAAGATATTATTATTGTTTATAAACAACTTATGCATCTCCAGAGAAGCGCAACATTTATTCTGCTTAAAAATGATAAAAACGAGCAAGCATTGTTTATAAGCAAAATAACTCTGCAATGGCAAGAGCTTCGGGAAAAAATTCTGATTATTCTTGAAAAAATTCGTGACAGCTGGTTAAAAGAAGAACAGCTCCATGAAGATTTAGGTTATTTAGGGTAGTTTGTCGCATAATCAATATTATGCAGCAAACTCGAAAAAACAATAAGTTTTATATAGTTAAAATACCAAAAAAATCAAAAATTGGTGATCCAGTGAAGTTACAGGAATTATTTCAAAAGATAACTACAAATCTTAAAAATATCTCAAATTCTCGTCTTGGGGTGTTAGTAGCTATTTTCATTCCTATAATCTTAGTGCTCTTATTAGGAATTGCATTCAATGAAGAAACAGCTATGACTATGAAAGTAGGTTACTATTTTCCTAATGCAAACAATGTATCTCAAACTTATGAACAAGCTTTTGCTCAACAGGGATTTTTAACCATAAAATTACTTTCAGAAGAAGCATGTGTTTATAGTGTAAAATATGGTCTTGTTCATGCATGTTTAGCATCAGTGCAATCTAATACGTCAAACACTAGTTCGATGCATATTTACATGAGTAGTGAGAATATTCCTTACTTAAGCTCATTACTTAAGTCGTTTGTTGCGACAGAGGGGGCTTCTCTTTCATCTGGCGATGTAAAACTTAACTTCCTTAATGATATTAGTAAATTAAATACAGGACTAGATCAGCAGAAAAAGCAGCTTGATGAAACAAAAAATGGAGTTTTAGCTTTAGAACAAGAATTAAAAGGTATAATAAGCAGTGGAGCAAGTGGTTCTTCTCAAGGTAGCGGATCTCCTGGATCAAGTGTGACTGTTGAACAGATGGATTTTTCAAGCTCTAAAAGCCAACTTCTTAAAGATCTTGAAGATCTAAATGATCTAACATTTAAGGGTTTGGAGAAAGTTACTAATAAGTTAGATGACATTGAAGATGAAGTTAAAGATTCAGACTTATCATCAAGCCAAAAAGATAATGTCAATGAACTGCTTGAAGATGCAAATGATGTAGTGAAGGAACTAAAAACTGATCTTGCTGCGCAATCAGGGTTAGTAAACACAAGTTTAGATACTATAATCTCAGATATTAACAAAGCCCAAAGCACGCTTTCGTATGCTTCAGGCAAGATTGAACCTGCAAGCGGAACCGCAGCGTCGCCTCAGATAATCAGTTTAAGCCAAAAAGTAAAAGCAATTTCTAATAATTTGGATACAATGGTTAATACGCTTTCAGTTGTTCAGGAAGTAATAAACAACTTAGAAAATACACCAACTACTTCATTATCTCAAAAGAGTCCAAGTTCCCTTAAAAGCATTGAAAATACTGATACTTCAGCAGCATTGTTAGGTGTTTATTTGTTTCTTATAATCTTAGTAACAATGCTCCTTGCTACGCATCTTATTCATGAAAAAAGGTTTGAGGTAGACATTTTCAAATCACCGCAATTATTTTATGACACCCTTGTCGAATTTTTTGCAACAACGTTTGTTTTCAATCTCGTTGTTTCTATCTTTATTTTTGTAGTATTCTCACTTTTTGCCACAAAAGCATTTATTGCGCATTTCCATCTCAGTATCCTTCCTTTATTCCTTATTACAGCTTTATTCTCAAGCATAGGTATTATTATCGGTATTATGATTAAAGATCTTGAAGCCAGTGTATTTGCTGACATAGTGGTGTTTAGCGCCATGGCATTTTTTTCAGATACCATCTTAAAATATGGAAATGAGACTATTGTTTCGATTAAAGAATTTAATCCTTATGTTATAAGTCAGAATGTTATGATGAATATCATGCTACTGGGAAGTCCTTGGGCTGATATTAAACAACAAGTATTTTATGTAATCGCATTCATAGTTGGTGGCGTTATTATTCTTTTATTAATGCTTCATAAATACAAAGACAAGTTTTCGTCATCGCCGCATAAAGATGAGCATGGTAATGAAGTAGAATATGAAGAAGAACATCATGATAAAGAGCATACTAACGTAAGTGATAAAGAAAATCTCGGCTCAGCTGAAGATGTTATTCAAAGATTAGAAGAAATTGGTGAAAAAGAGGTAAAAGGTGGTGATCATGTTGATACTGGTGATCTGTCAGTAGAGGAATATAAGCATTTACAAACCTTAGTTAAAAAAGCAGGAAAGAAAGTAGAAAAACTTCTTGAAGAGCCTAAAACTGAGAAAAAAGAAAAACAGGATCAAAAAAGCGAATCGAAACATGAACACGCATCAGCAGACCATCTTGTCGAGCGCCTAAAAATAGAAGCTGATATTGTTGAATTGGTTAAGAAAAAAGATTATTCTAAAAAAGAATTGAAAAAGAAATTGCTCGAGAGCTACAACGAAGAGGATATTGATGCAGTCTTTGAAGAAGTATTTAAATAGTATAATCGAACTAGTATAATAAAACTTATAAATCATAGTGCCTAATTAACTCTATGTTTATTCGCATAAAGAAAATCAAACAATTCTATTATGCTTATGCTGTTGTTAATCAATGGACTAAAAAAGGCGCGCGTCAAAAAGTCGTTGGTTATTTAGGGAGGGTTGTAACCCTTGAACCAAAAGAGTCAAAATCTGAATTTCCAGAAGAGAAGAGCTTTAATGATTTCGTAGATCAAGATCTTGAGGTTTATCTTGAAAATACAGGAGCAAAAGATATTGTCAAAAAATATATCATGTACGAACTTTATAAACATGGATTTTCACCAGTAAAAGAAAATAATAATCTTTGGCAATACCAAGATATCATTTTGGATTTTAATACAGGTGCAATTCAAAAACAAGGAAGTAAAGTCGTTCTCCAGCTTAATAATGATTTTTTATGCGAAAATACCTTGAAAAACCTTCTTAATTTCAGATCAGAAGCAGATGAAGAGCTTTGTGGTAAAGAATTAGCGCAAGCATTTATTAGCGCAGGTATTCCTGTGCAATCAGAAGTTTTTATCGATGTTTTCAGAAAAATATTCAAGCCAGGCGATATAAGTTATATGAGGTAAAAATGGTTATCATCATTGTTTCAGGAACACCAGGAACAGGAAAAACAACAATAGCTAAGAAAATAGCTAACTTAAACAAAGGAAAGTATATTGATGTAACCCATGTTATAACAAAACATAAGTTAAGTGAAGGCTATGATAAAAGGTCTAAGTGTAAACTAATAAATATTAAAAAATTGAATAAAATTCTCATAAAGTATATTACCGCAGCAAATAAAACAAAGAAAGATCTTATCATTGATTCTCATCTTGCTCATTATCTACCGCCAAAGTATGTGACTCTTTGTATTATCACAAAAACAAATCTAAAAGAATTGCAAACACGATTAAAAAAAAGACATTATAATGCAGCTAAAATCAGAGAAAATCTTGATGCGGAGATATTCGACATTTGTTATCATGAAGCGCAAGAGCTTGGACATAAAATTAAGATAATTAATACCTCAAAACCAGCAGCTCTGGTGAAAATGTAGTTTTTGGCATCTTTTCGTGAGGCTCTTAAAGTTTACTCATGGGGATTTTTCGGAGTGCCAGAGAGAAAAATCCAATCCATAATTACATTAAAAGCCGAACTGATGCCAAAACCGAGGCTATGCCGAGATTTTCACCAGAGCCAAACCAGCAAAAACTTTATATAACCATATCTTCTAAAAATATCCATGGGTTGGTTATTAGGAGAAAAAGAGGATAAAAAGCTTGCACAATTAGCTATGATGCGTAATCAGATAGCAGCTTCTTTTACTAATCTACGTAAAGATATTGAAAATCAAAACAAATGGATTTCTTATTTGCACCAATCCCACCAAACATTAGCTCAAGCGCATAAAGAAATAACAAAAACACATACTGATTTAAAAATATCCCATGAAGCCAATAAAAGCAAAACAAACACGCATATTGCTCATATGTCTAAATGGATCGATTTTCTTCATGCTAATAACAAAGCCCTTGAAAATAGAATAAAAACTCTTGAAGAAAATGTAAGCAAAGCATTTCTTTTATATAACAAAAATATTAAAGATATTTATGAGCTGATTAAGAATCATCCTAAAGTTGATGAGCAAAAGCTGAGAGAACAGCTTATGAATGAGGTTAAACTATTATTGGACGCTGAAAAAATACGAGAAGCAAAAGAGAAGAAGAAATTGCTTGAACAGCGTGCTGTTCGTCATGAAGAACATCTTAGTCATGAAGTTCCTATACAACATATGCAACGATCACAGCAACCCGTCCAACCAATATTTCAACCATTGCAGCCTATTCCATCAGTTGTCTCTGGGTATCAATCTGATTTAACCTCTCCTGAAAAGAAATTATTAAGCTTTTTATTTAATCAATCAGAACCTATGAATTATGCTCAGATTGCAGCGAAAACCGGCCATAGTATTAATACCGTGCGTGTTAATATGAACATTCTCAAGCGTAAGAATTTAGTTGAAGAGCATATGTTACCATCAGGAATAAAGCTATTCACCATTACGAATAAAGAAAGGATTAAGAAAGTGTATAATTTGCAGGTGTTATGAGCAAAGAGTTATTTTTTTATTTTACTTTTTCTTATCTCAGCATAACGAATATTACTTCACTCTAATGGTATAACTGGAACAATTTTACTCGTAACAGCACCCCAACCTTCCCAGTCGCTAAAATTTTCGTTTGGATCAGTTGTTTCACCAATCTTAATCTTGTATTCACTAAGCGTTCTTAAAACATATTCTAATGCGGGTGTTGATTTTTTTGGAAGATTTCCTTTGATATATAATCCTTCTTGCGTTCTTAATAATTGTATGGAATACAAATTAAAAACTATATCTCCACCCTCAAATAGATTATAACCACCATAGTCACCTTGTGTTTGTTTAACTAATTCTTCTTCAGTCATGATTACCTTACCACAGGGTATAGCTTCACCAAATGCAATTATATCTCCGTGAACAAATCTATCAAGTGTCGGTAAATAAAGAGAAGCGTGACCAAATGTATCACGAACATAGTCTGCAGGAATATTTATTGACCTAAACATTGTTGCAAGAACCATAGTTCCTATATGGCAACCTATACCTCTATCTTTAAAAACATCTTCAATTGAAACATGGGGATCTTTTAGAGCATTATCACAAGCATAAGGTGTTTTCCATACCTTTATTTCATCACATTGTGGCCACATTTGATTATTTTTATCAGTTGTTCCAGCAGCATAATGAAAAAAATTTTTTTGTGCCCATGTAATCAGTGCACAAGCTGCTTCTTCATGACTTTGTGCATCACCTATAATTTTCTTCACCAACGGATAAACTTTATATGTTTCTGAAAGGATTCTTGAACCGCGATAAGGGTTATAATCACCACTACTCCTACTCCTTTCAAAGCCAATGTTATACGCTAATGGATCAGAATCATGAAGAGCCTGTATTTCTAAAGGTGAATAATCATGTACTGACCACGGCACAGCACCAGTTATTTCAACCCAAAACATATGTGTTAAAACTTGAAGTTCTCTCCTTTTATCTTCAGATGTAGAATCAGGAATATGTTTTTCAAAAATCGAATCTTTTTCCTTAATATTTGCTGATCCATCATATTTAGATAACAAAGAATCTAAGGTAGCTGCATTACCCTTCAAAGCAATTTGGGTATATATCTCTTTCAATGACGTAGGGATGCATCCTCTTAAAGCTGCCCCTATTGTAGGGTTAAGGGAGATATTTTGTTGCTTCGAAATAATTCCTGGAGCGAGAAATCCTGCAATAGCTGCTAATAGTGTTACATAGCGTGAAAATCTCATTAGGAAAAAGATATTTGGATACAGATATAAATATTCGTTTTTTTTGGCAACACCACTTTTTCAGTAGCCATTATAATGCATTATAACACGTTTAAACACCGTAATAACTATCTTGGACTAGCATTTACTCATGGGCATTGCCAACATTATTAACATTATCTTCATTACATTGCCAACATTGGCAATGCATTATAATGCTTATCCTGTACTATTCTTAGGTTATTTTATTATTTATCATGTAACCTCCTGTCTTTTTTAATACTTTATTCAATTTATGCCTCACTTTTAATATCATTCGCTTCATTTTTTGCGTAAAAATGCTTGTTTTTGTTGCTGAACTTTCTCGTTTATTTTCTCTTCCATAAAATTGTTTTAAAGAAAAGCTCAATTTGCCATTATAATGCATTGCAATGCATTATAACGCATTACAATGCACATTATAATGTATTGTAACGCTCTTTTATTGGTCTTTTTACCATTCTATTAACCTCTCAAATATGATCATGCATTCAAAATGAATTCTATTGAGAAGAGTAAGGTTCTAAACTCGCGAAATTCCATTATTCTATCTAAAAGTGAGTAAAAAACAGTTATTTACTCTAAAATTTCCACAGAATCTATGCTTCCATCGCCATCTAAATCAAATCCTTGGACAATCTTAAACCAAGGTTCTTTGCCATTATAATGGCTTAATAACTCATTATAATGCATTATAATGCTTAAAATGGCACTTCTTGTACCAGAATTTCCTACGCCAGCAATAGAGATGATCATACCATCTTCATGCCATGGGTTTTTGAACTTAGTGATTACACCTACACTTTCTTCAGTATAATCTTCTTTTTGGGTAATAATACACCATGGTTGTTTATTATTGAATTTTGCAGGAGCATAAGAATTTATCTTAGCAGCAATTAAATTAGTAACGGGCCCCCCTATCACAAGGGCATATTTAATCTTGCTTAAATCAGCATTAACATCCAATACTGTAGAAAATCCTTTTTGCACAGAGATAAGCTGCCCAAGCAGCATTCCTATCTCGATAGCGTAATGTCCATCTCTTGCTCGTGCTTTATGTTCTCCGTGAGGATCAGGGCTCCCTATAATAATCTGTCCTTTGAACTCATTTTCAGCTATAAAACCTTTAAAAAAGTGAGTTAATAGCTGATTTGTATTCTTTTGAGAAAGCTGGCTTAAATCCTTATAAATTCCGCCTAAAGAAATGCCAATATTAGGATGTTTGGGTGCATACCTTTTTGCAGTAGTTCCTCTGATATCTTTTTTCTCAACTACTTGTAAAACACCTGCTTGGATCAATTGATTTAAGTGATAATACACGTTTTGTTCATGCACACCTAATTCTTTAGCTATTTCAATAGCATAAAGTGGTTTTCCCTGCAATAGCTGTAAAATATTTATTTTAACCTCATGGCTTAATAGCTTAATATCCTCTGGATGTTCGAGAAATAAGGCATCACTGTACTGTAATTTACCATCCTTTTTAATCATGAAATATTGTTCTTGATCCATAAATTTATTCATAATAATATAATGGTATTTAAATATTTTTATATTATTATGAATAAATTTATAATATTACTATAAATTTTTTTTGAATAGTATTTATAAATTACAAGCAAACTGAGTTTGCTGTATGGTAAAACAACTATTTGGAACTGATGGCGTAAGGGGAAAAGCAAATCGCTTTCCCATGACTCCTGAAATAGCTTTGAAGCTAGGGCAAGCTGCAGCTAAAGTATTGCTTAAGCAAAAAAATAAGGATGGTGAAAAATGCAAAGTTATTATTGGTAAAGATACGAGGATTAGCGGTTATGTTTTTGAAACAGCATTAACATCAGGTTTTTGCAGCATGGGTGTTGATGTGTATTTAGTCGGTCCTTTGCCAACTCCAGCCATTGCTCATTTAACGAAAAGTTTTGCAGCAGATGCAGGCATTATGATTACAGCTTCCCACAATCCAGCTTCAGATAATGGTATTAAATTCTTTTCTTCGGATGGCTATAAACTTTCAGATGCATTAGAGCAAGAAATAGAGCAGCTTGTTATACATAATCATCTTTCAACAGATCATGTTGCGCCTGAAAATTTAGGAAAGGCCTACAGAATTGACCATGCAAAGGGCAGATACATTGAGTTTGCTAAAAGCACAATAAAGGATTTTCCTAAACGAAAACTGAAGATTGTGCTTGACTGCGCAAATGGTGCAAGTTACTCAGTTGCTCCGATGATGTTAAAAGAATTAGGATTTGAAGTTATCGTTATTAACGATGCACCAAATGGTTTAAACATTAATGATCATTGTGGAGCAATGCATCCCGAGCAAATTCAAAAAAAAGTCATGGAAGTTAAAGCTGATATTGGCTTTGCTTTTGATGGAGATGCTGACAGAGTTGTGGTCATTGATCAGAAAAGCAACGTCGTAGATGGTGATTACATCCTAGCGCTTTGCGCTCAACAAATGCTCGTTGAAAACACTTTAAAACACAAAACAGTAGTCGTCACTGAATATAGCAATCTTGCATTAGATAATTACCTTGCTTCAATAGGTGGCAAGGTGGTAAGAACACAAAATGGTGACAGATATGTTATTGAAGTAATGAAAAATAAAGGGTATAATTTTGGTGGTGAGGCTTCAGGTCATATTATTTTTGGCGATTATAATACTACGGGCGATGGTATTGTCTCAGCATTAAAAATAGTGGAGATTCTTAGTAAAACAAACAAAAAGATGTCAGAATTAGTTGATAACTTCAAAAAATATCCACAAGTATTAATCAACATTCAAGTGCAAGAAAAGAAACCATTAGGCACTTTGCCTAAGTTTACTTCTAAACTTAAGGAGTATGAACAATTGCTCGGAACAGAAGGAAGGATATTAATAAGATATTCAGGCACAGAAATGATTTGCAGGATCATGGTCGAAGGTAAACAACAAGATCAGGTCAAGATGATCGCTGAAGATCTCGCTGGTTTCATAAAACAAGAAGTTGGTGTTAATCTATGAAGAAAAGTGAAGCAAAGACGGAAAAGAAAATGCAAGCAGTTATTCTTTGTGCGGGAAAAAGCACGCGCACCTATCCTCTTACCTTGACAAAGCCAAAAACATTATTGTCCGTGGCAAATAAACCAATTATTTTTTATTTTCTTGACAACCTCAAAGGACTTGTTGATGAAGTGATTATTGTTGTTAATTATCTCAAGGAACAAATCATTGATGCAGTTGGTGATTCTTATGGAGGGATGAAAATAACCTATGTTGAGCAGCCAAATATCAATGGCACAGGAAGCGCATTTCTCGTCACTGAACCTTATATTAAAGATACATTTTTGTTTATGTATGGTGATGATATTTATTTTAGAAATGATATAGAACAATTATTACAGCATCAGTATGCCATGCTGGTAAAAAAAGTTCCTCATCCTGAACATTTTGGGATTGTTTTAACCGAAAAAAACAATAAAGGAAACAAAGTAACATCAATTGTAGAAAAGCCAGCTCATGTCATAGGCGATCTTGCAAATATTGGTGTCTTTCATTTGGATAAAACCATCTTTAACTACAAAGACAAGCTTAAAAAATCATCACGAGGAGAATATGATTTTGTTGACTTAATATCAATGATGGCAAAAGAAAAAGATATTTTTACCGTAGAAGCTGAGAATTGGCTCCCTATAACATATAGTTGGTCATTGCTTGATGCAAATACTCACTTTTTATCACAAATAAACCAAAATAATATCAGCAAAGACGCAGTTATTGAAGATAATGTGAGTATTAAAGGTAATATTGTTGTTGGTAAAGGTTCTATACTTAAATCAGGTACCTACATTGAAGGCAAAGTAGTTATTGGTGAAGACTGCATTATAGGTCCAAACTGCTATATTCGAGGTCCAACATCAATAGGCAACAAAAGCAAAGTAGGCAATGCAGTAGAAGTTAAAGCTTCAATTCTTGGTAATCATGCAGTAGTAGGTCATCTCAGTTATGTAGGTGATTCAGTTCTTGGTGATAATATTAATTTTGGAGCAGGTACTATTACTGCCAACCTAAGACACGACAACGTAAACATCAAAAGTGAGATTAACGGTAAATTAATAGATACAGGAGAAAGAAAGTTAGGCACTATTGTAAGTGATGGTGTTCATACGGGTGTACATACATCTATTAATCCAGGGAGAAAGCTTTGGCCTAATGTTACAACAGGAGCTGGTGAAGTAGTTACTGTAGATAAAAAAGAAAAAAGGCAAAAAACATGATTAAAGCAGTTATTTTTGATTTAGATGGAGTAATTATTGATTCAGAACCATTGCATATTAAAGCACTTCAAAAAACCGTAGCTCTTCATGGCAAGAACATAGATCACAGCTATATTAGTCGTTTTATTGGGGTGCATGATAAGCAGTTTTTTGAAAACGTAAAACATGACTTTAATCTTCAGCCAACAGTTGAAGACTTTATCAAACAAAGAGATAATATATTGTTCGAGCTTATGAGAGAAAAATTAAAATTATTTCATGGATTTAGAACTTTTTTAACTATGGTAAAAGGAAAGAATATGAAATTAGCGATAACCACCTCTTCAAGTCGTTTTTATACACAATTTGTTCTTGAAAAATTTAATCTTAAGCATAATTTCCCTGTTTTGGTATGCGGCGATGATGTTCAGCATCCAAAACCACACCCAGAACCCTATCAAAAAACCATTGAGCAATTACAGCTTCAGCCAGAAGAATGCATTGTTATTGAAGATTCTATTGCAGGTTTGACATCCGCAAAAGCTGCTGGCACGCACACCATAGCAGTTACCAACTCATTCACTGCAAGCAACTTGAGTGAAGCAGATCTTGTCGTCAACAATTTGACAGAAATTAATGGAAATATTATTACCTTGTTTGGGGTAATGTAGTATGGGGGTGTCATAAATGTGCGGTATTACAGGAATTATTGCAAATAAACCATTTTCAATAAAGCACGAACTCCTCCAGCGGCTGAAAAGGATGGAATATCGTGGTTATGATTCAGTAGGTTTTGCAACAAAAGAAGGAATTATTGAAAAAGATATCGGTCATATCCAGCCATTTGTCGAAAAAATCAGCGAACAAGCAAAAGCAACTATTGGCATAGCGCATACGCGTTGGTCAACGCATGGTGGTGTAACACAAACAAACGCCCATCCTCATACGTCGTGTGATGGCAATATTATTATTGTTCATAATGGTATCATTGAAAATTTTGAAGAATTAAAGTTGCAGCTTCAGAACAAAGGTCATGTTTTCACCACAGAAACAGATTCAGAGGTAATTGCGCATTTTTTCGAAGAAGCATTAAAAACAAAAAAAGAAAAAGAAGCGTGTGTTGATTTTATCAAAACAATTAAAGGCCAGTTTGCTATTCTTGTTCTTCAAAAAAATACCCCAAAAATACTTGCCTTAAAGCGTGATTCTCCTCTTGCCTTAGGTATTTGCAGCGATAAATTCATTATCGGTTCTGACATTTATGCTTTTTCTGATGAAACAAATAAAGCAGTATTCTTTGATGATGATGAATTTGCTATTATCAACCAAAACAGCTATCAATTTTATAACCATGAAGGTAAAACGATATCTAAGCAACCAACCATTTTTGAATGGACGAAAGAAGAAACAACTAAAGAACAATATCCTCATTATATGATTAAAGAAATCAAAGAACAGCCGGCAACAAGCGCGCGTTTGATAAATTCTTTTACAACAACGCAACAACACCCTTTGAAAAAGGTTGTTGATCTAATAAAAAAAGCAAAAAAAATAGTGTTTGTTGCTTGCGGTACAAGTTATCATGCATCTTTGATAGGTGCGATTCTTCTCACAAAAATGGGGTATAACGCGCGTTCAAATATTGCTTCTGAGCTTGAGAATTTTGTAGCTTTTGATCCAGATACTGTTGCTATCGCAATATCGCAAAGCGGTGAAACCATGGATGTTGTTTCAGTATTGAAGCATGCAAAAGCCCAAGGAGCAAAAATTATAGCAGTGGTCAATGTACCTTTTTCAACGATTCAAAGAATGAGTGATGTCGCTTTGCAAATCCTTGCAGGTCCTGAAATCTGTGTTGCTTCAACAAAAGCTTTCACCAACCAGGTTATTATGATGCTAGAAATTGGTCGAAGATTAGGGTATGAAACACATTTGCCAAAAATAGCTCATCGTATTCAGGAAACAATAACGATGAACGAAGATAAAACAAAACAATTAGCAAAACAATTGCATATGAAAAAAGATATTTTTGTGCTTGGCAAAGGAATTTCTTATCCGATGGCGCGAGAGATTGCATTAAAACTAAAAGAAATACCATATATTCATGCAGAAGGAATGATGGCAGGAGAATTAAAACATGGCACAATTGCGTTGATAGAGGAAGGAACGCCTGTTATAAGTTTAATTCCTAATAATAATCCTGACATGATTTCAGCGTGTAAAGAAGTTGAAGCAAGAGGAGCGCAGGTTATCACCATTGTTAATAACAAAACAACAACGAAATTTGCTGAAGAATTTGTTGTTCCACAATGTTGTGATGCAGAGTTCGCAATTTACGCAGGCATTATAGGACATTTATTGAGTTATTATATTGCTGTACTTCTTAAACGAGAAATAGACAAGCCAAGAAATTTGGCCAAGAGTGTAACGGTACTTTAAATCTCTTCAGAAATAGTATGATTCAACGTTATCAAGAAGTTCTCTTTGTTCATTATAAATAATGTCATTTCTTCCCCTGTTTCCACAAGGTCTGAAAAAAATGCTTGTATTGTTGAGTATTTTGTTGAGATTCAACAACAATAATAACAGGATCTTCTCTAAGGAGAAGTGTAGCAACTTTATTTTTATAGATCAGCATGCTTGATGGTAATGCTTCAGAAGTAAAGCGTAGTGAGCAATGATGTAATCCTTTGAAAATAGTTTTTGCAAGCTTTTTTTGGGAAGTATGGGTTAAAATATGAACATGGACGCCTTTTGCATCGCGCTTCATATGATATTTACGATAAAATAGTTGGTATCTCTGATAATTATCTTGAGGATGCAGATTAATCACATAATATTCATCCCCTTTCTCCATAGAACGCAATAAATCATCATACACCGTCTCCAATCCTTTAATTCCTTCGTAAATGGTTGCTTCTTCTTTTTCAGGAGTTTCTTGCTGCTTAAGTTTAAGTTGTGGAATAAGTTTTTCTAATTGTTGTTTTTGTTGAAGAAGATCTTTTTGTTTATTTCCAATAAGTTCAAGTAGTTTCTCAGGATCAGTCGCTTGAAAATATTTGACATTATTTTTGATAATATAAGAAACAAGTCCTTTATGAAGTAATTTTTCAAGAGTAGGATAAATCTTTGAAATAGGAATCTTTACTGCGCGAACAAGAGGTGTTGTCGTAGTTGTTCCTAAGGTTAACAATCCAAAATATACTTTTATTTCATTTTGCGATAATCCTAGTTGGCTAAGTAATTGTTCTTGATCCATAATGAATAAAGATATCCTCAAGTACATATAAATCTTTCTTTTATCACCACTGTAGGGGGTAATAATATTTAAGAGGGTGTTTTCGATTCTATCAATGATGAAACAGAAATCAATAATAATAATATCTTGCATTATTGTTTTGATTATTGCAATCGCTGTAACATGGTATTCTTTAATAAAAATCGATAGTCTAACAGAAACAGCAAAAGTAAGAATTGGAAATTTACCCATTATCCATGGCTTACCTTTATATGTTGCTCTAGAAAAAGGTTATTTTAAAGATGCAGGTCTTGACGTCGAGTTGGTAAAATTTGAAGCTCCGAATCAAATAATTGATGCATTATTGCAAGATCAAATTGATTTTGGCGATGGAAGTACTGCATTAGGAATAACCGGTATTGCAAATTACAAAAATCCCAATAAAATATTAGTATGGGCAGTTTCGGGAGAAACAGGAGATAATGCTGGAGAAAATCTTATTGTGCCTATTGATAGCAGTATCACTTCTACTACTTCCATTAAGGAGCTTAAAGGCAAACGTTTAGGTATTAATGCAGGAACTATTCAATGGAGAACTATTACGAGAGAAATTCTAACTCAAAATGGATTAGACATGGATAAGGATGTTACGATAGTAGAATTAGCGCCAAGTGTACAAGTACAAGCAATAGCTTCTCATCAAGTTGATGCTCTTCTTGCGCTTGAACCACAGCCAACAATTGCAGTAGCTAAAGGAGTAGCTAAATTATGGATAAAAGCTCCAGCTAAGCAAATGATTGCAGATCCGTTTTATGCAGGTGCAGGCGTAGTAACAACTAAGTTTGCTGAAGAAAATCCTGAAACAGCAAAAAAAGTAATTGCAATTTTTGAAAGAACTATACAGGAGATAAATCAAAATCCTAATGAGTACAGAAAATATCTCAAAAGATACACTTCTCTTCCTGACGAATTTATAGGGAGCGTTCCATTAGTCGATTTTAAATTATGTAATCACTTAGATGATAAAGATATAAGCTCAATTACAAAGTTTTATTCTTTATTTACTAAATATGGTGTTATTGATGGGACGATAAACATAGATGACTTATTGTATTGTAAATAAGTCACTCTTGTTGAAGGGAGTCCATGGAAACCGCTATAGCAGTATCGCACTTGAAAAAGATGTTTGGTAAACAACTTATTTTTCAAGATCTTTCTTTTGATATTAATCAAGGAGATATAGTTGCATTTTTTGGACCCAATGGCTGTGGTAAATCAACAATCCTGAATATTATTGCAAATCTTGTTGAAAAAGACCATGGTGAATGTAGGTTAAATTTCAAACAGCAGGAAATAAGTTATGTATTTCAAAACTATAGGGATTCTCTATTGCCATGGTCAACTATATACGATAATCTCTTTTTTCCTTTAATGATTCAAAACGGAGATAAGACTGATCAGAATCAAAACACCGCTGAAAACGTAAAAATAATTGATGAACTTCGAAAAATGTTGGATATTAAATTTAACTTTGAAAAATACCCTTATGAACTGAGCGGTGGTCAGCAGCAAATAATTGCTTTTGCAAGAGCATTAGTCAATAAGCCAAAATTATTATTGATTGATGAACCCTTTTCAGCATTGGATTATGAAAACAATTTGTTATTAAGGACTTATCTGCAGGATTATTATCTCAAATATAATCCTACTATTTTAGTTATAACTCACAACATAGAAGAAGCTGTGCATCTTGCAAATAAAATCATTGTTTTTTCAAAAAATCCTACACAAATCATAGGTGTAATAAACAATGGAGCGCCATATCCGCGTGATATTTCATTTTTAAGTTCTGAAATTTATAATCAAACTAAAGACAAAGTATTATTGTTATTCAAAGAGGCTTTACAATGAAAATTAAATTTAATTTTTTAATTGGTCCTCTTATTATTTTGTTGGTATGGTTTATGATATCAGTATTTAGCTTAATAAATCAATTTTTTCTTCCAACACCATTAGAAACATTCAAAGAATTATTAAGATTAATCTCTGAAGAAAACATCATCATTGACATACTGCTCACACTTAAAAGAACCTGTCTCGCATTTTTAATAGCAATGGTAATAGGTATTCCTACAGGTATATTATTAGGATCATCGAAGAAAATTTATAAACACTTTGAATTCGTTATTGATTTTTTTAGATCAATTCCAGCCACAGCAATGTTTCCCTTATTCCTATTAATTTTCGGTATTGATGATAAATCTAAAATTGCTGTTGCGGCATTTGCATCATTACTAATTATTGTGTTTAACACAGCCTACGGTGTAATGCACATTAAACCATCGAGAGCATTGGCTGCTAAACTTATGGGTGCAACAAAAATACAATTATTAAAACACATCTATTTTTGGGAAAGTTTACCACAGATATTTGTAGGACTAAGAACAGCACTGAGTTTATCATTGGTCATAATCATTGTAACAGAAATGTTTATTGGAACGTATGCTGGTTTAGGAAGGAAAATAATTGATTTTCAATATATCTATAATATTAAAGGCGTTTATGCAGTTATTTTGCTAACAGGCGTAATTGGTTATATGATTAATTTGATATTTCTGTTGATTGAAAATAAATATGTGCATTGGTCAGGGAAATAAATAAATCTAACAAAACTTTATAAATCATATTTAGTTTAATCCTAAAATGCCTCGTTCACTCTCAGCCTTGGAATTAGCAATCTTAATCAAAGAATTACAACCTAGTTTGATAAATGCAAAAGTCGAGAAAATCTACCTTCTGCCAGAACAGCAGGAACTTCTAGTACAGTTTCATCTTCCAAACACTGGTAAGAAAATACTTCGGGTTGTTGTTCCAGACTTTTTATATCTTACTGAAACAAAGCAGGAAATGCCTGAAAAGCCACATGGATTTTGTTTATTCTTACGCCGTCATTTAAACAACACTCGGTTGCGGGCAATTAAACAGATAGATTTTGAACGTATTTTAGACTTTACGTTTGAGGTTAAAGAAAAAACATACCATTTAATGTTAGAATTATTTTCCAAAGGAAATATTATTCTTTGTGATCAGGATTACAAAATTCTCTCACCATTCTCCAATCAAAATTGGAAAGAACGAACAATTCGTGGCGGTTTAAAATATGAGCATCCTTCATTAAAATACAATTTTTTAACGTTAGCAAAAGACCAGCTCAAAGAATTAATCAAAGCAACTGATAAAGAATCAATAGTGAAAGCTTTAGCGCTAGATCTTGGTTTAGGAGGAGTATATGCTGAAGAACTTTGCAAAAACGCTAATATCGATAAAAATAAAACAACACTCGATGATAAGGAAGCAAATAGATTATACAAAGAACTTCAACACTTGCAAAAACTAGAATATAAACCTTATGATCCAGAAAAATATGCCTCTTTTAATGAAGCGCTTGACAAAGAATTAACTGAACAAACTATTATCTCGCAAAAACAAGTCCAGCAGCAAAAGAAAACACAGCATTTGAGTAAAGCAGAAGTTATTATCAAACGCCAGCAGACTCAAGTAAATAAATTAGAGCAGGAGATTAAAGAAAATCAGGAAAAAGGTGAAGCTATCTATCAGCATTACCAATTGATTAAGGATATTCTCG
>JACPTB010000011.1 GCA_016192995.1 Candidatus Woesearchaeota archaeon | reverse complement strand
GCGTTATCAATACTGCTAATTATCTCAAATAAACTTAAACCAATAACAATGAGGATTATTTCAAATAAAGCCATGTTACAAAATAATATTACAATATTTATAAATATATTGGTGGGATTGGCTCTGTAGAAAATCTCGGCATAGCCTCGGTTTTGGTGCCGTGATTATCTCACTTGTTTATAACAAGGAAAAAATTCCCATTGTAATTTCCTTTTTTCTCACTCATTAATTTGAAGGATAATCACCAGCATGGCACCAAAAACTACATTTTCTACAGAGCCCTTAAAGGCGTAATATTTATAAGCACAAATAATGTTGATAATGTATGAAGCTTTGGCAGAAAGAGTATACCCTAGATCAAGCTGTTGAACAATTCACTGTTGGTGATGATTATATTCTTGACAAAGAATTAGTATTTTGGGATTGTCTAGGAAGTATTGCACATGCTAAAATGCTTAAGAAAATAGGTATTTTAACAAGCCACGAGTTTGATCAGCTCCATAGAGAATTGATTACTTTAGCGCATCTTGGCAGCGAAGGAAAAGTTGAGATAACACGCGAACAGGAAGATGTTCATACTGCTATTGAACAGCAATTAACCAAAAAATTGGATCAGTTAGGTAAAAAGATCCATACTGCCCGCTCGCGCAATGACCAAGTTCTTGTTGACATCAGATTATACTCAAAACATATGCTTTTGCAGATTGAAGAAGAAATTCTTGGATTGTGTGAAACATTATTTGCTCTGACTGAACAATACCAGGAAGTTCCTGTTGTCGGTTACACCCATATGCAAAAGGCAATGCCTTCTTCAATAGGATTGTTCTTTGGTGCAGTGCTTGAAAGTATGTTAGATAATTTAATCTTGTTTAAAGCTGCCTATGTATTAAACAATCAATCACCTTTAGGAAGCGCTGCTGGCTATGGAGTAAATTTTTCCATCAATAGAGAATTTGTTGCAGAGAGTTTAGGGTTTGCCAAAGTGCAAAACAATGTGATGTACGTGCAAAATGGAAGAGCAAAATTAGAAGCTAATATTATTTTTGCCCTCTCCCAAGTCATGCATGACTTGGGGAAATTAAGCAATGATTTATTACTCTTTAGCATGCCTGAATTTGGCTATGTAAGTCTGCCTGAAAAGTTCTGCACTGGCTCAAGCATTATGCCGCAAAAGAAAAATCCTGATGTTCTTGAATTAACGCGGGCAAAAGCATCTTTGCTGCAAGGGCACCTTGTTCAAATGATCAGTTTAATGAGCAAATTACCGTCAGGATATAATCGTGACTTGCAACTTTCTAAGAAGATACTGATTGACGCATTTATAACTACAAAAGAATCAATATTTATTATGAATCACCTTTTAAAAGAAATTAAAATAGATGCTGACGCGTGTGTGAAATCATTAACTAAAGAAGTTTTTGCAACTGATTATGCCAATGATTTAGTTAAAAGCGGCGTGCCATTCAGAGAAGCATATCAGACAACAGCAGCAATGATTCAGAAAATAAAAATAACAGATCCTAAACGGAATATTATGGGCAAGACTCATACAGGCGCCCCAGGCAATTTAGGACTGCGTAAAATACGCCATGCGCTTGATGAACAAATAAAAATAGTACAGACAGAAAAAAAGAGATTTGAAAAGAGTATTGAGAAACTTCTATAGTTTATGGTAACAACAATTCAAGTCCATGAAAATACGTTAGAACTGCTTAAAAAAATAAAGGAAGAAGCAGATGCACATTCTTATGATGAAGCTATTACCAAGTATTGAGAACTTTGCAAAATTATGGTTACTGCCTATTTTGTGAGCATTTTCGAAATACTTATCGGGCAATTTTCGGAGTTCCAGAGAGAAAATTGCTTTGTTTAACAAAGGTCTCAATGCGAACTGGCAGTAACCCGAGCTTTGCGAGTATTTTGCAAAGTTCTCTATTATCTTAAACATGTGATCAAGGGCAAATCAGTGGCAGGAATCTTGGGTAAAAAATCTTCTGGAATTAGAAAAGCCAAAATAAATAAGTACGTATTAAGTCTTTTTCAGGTTTAGCGCCAGTTCAGCTTTGAATGTGATTAAACATTGGATTTTTCTCTCTGGCACTCCGAAAAATCCTCAATGCGCTAAATCTTAGAGCTTCACAAAAGTAGGCGCTAAACCACAGACTTAATACGTACATTAAATAAGATATCTTTTTATACTTCTTTTATTATCTTCACATAATGGCAGTAACTTTAGATGCAGTGTTAGGTGATAGTAGAAAATATTATGAAGGAAGAGTGGTGCGCGTAAGATGCAGCCATGCTGATGGCTGGAAAGAGATAGATCGTTTTAAACAGCATTACTTACAGCAGTACCATGAGTTATTATTAGATGCCATTTATGACACAGCGCTTCCAAGAGAATTGCGTTTTGAAGCATGGAGATTTTATTCTTGTTTGCTTCACCGTAATGAAACAGATGCAAGTGAATTAACTGCTGAGGATATGAACCATATGTTCTATTTTCAAAATAGAGTTCAACAGCAGTACGCATTATTAGGTAGAATCAAGAGATATTCATTTGAGAGAGAAACACCTCGTGGACCATTGTTGCGTGGCGAAAGGGTAGAACATGGTAAGATAGGCGATCTCGACGTAATTATAGTTCCACCTCAGGATCAACTTCCTCAAGAGGATAATGTCGTTGAACTTATTTATACAGACAAGGAAAAGTAATTTAAACGTTAGATGATTTCTTTCTAATTATGGACAGCATACGATTAAATAATATGGTTTTTCAATGTCATATTGGGTTAGAAGAACAAGAACGAGAAAATTTACAGCCAATCAGTATTACCGTCGATCTCTATTTAGATTTAGAACGTGCAGGTACAACAAATAATATCAATGATACTGTTGATTACACCCAAGTATATGAATGTATTCAACAAGCAGTTATTGCTGGTGAGTTTAGCTTATTAGAGGGCTTGGCTGAAGATATTGCACATATCCTTCTCCAAAAATTCAGAATACAAAAAGTAAGAGTAATTGCAACAAAAAAACCTGCTGATTTAGTCAAACAACAGATTGAATCAGTAACTGTTGATATTATAAGAGAGCAGAAATCTTCCGGAATTTCTGAAATGATTTAAAAATAAAAAATAAATTTGCGTAAATCTTCCGGTGAAACCAAAACTGCTTCGATTCTTCTAGAAAAGTTTCTGAAAATTGACCATATGGTTTTATTAAGGAGTTCATACATTAAAAAGTATATGATGTTTATGAAAATATTTTGGATAGTGCTTATATCTGCACCAGTAGCTCATTATATAGTTAAGAAATTAACTCACGATGAAGATAAAGCCAATAATGCAGGTGCATTTTTCGGCGTAGTAGCGATGGCTTTTTTAATCGTATCTATTGCAACAAAAGATCCTGTTTTTGAACCAATTGGGATTCCTGCTGGTTATGAATGGGTTATTGGCATCGGGGGAGGGGTTGGACTTTTATGGAAATATGTTCATAAACCACTTTATGACCAAGTACAATCAATGGATAAACGTTTAGTTCATGTAGAAGGACAGCTTTCAGGTATAAAGGATGATATTTCATTAATTAAACATAAATTACTTGGTTAATTCTATTCTCTTTGTCTTCATTGCAGAATCTATTAATTCTTGAATATTAAACTTTGTTTCTTCCGGTTCAATAATTTCTAATCGTGATTTTGTAGCTGGATGTTTTGGCCCAAGCACAGAACACATTTCTGGCCCAATAGAATCATTATAAGTATTTATTTTACGCGCAATAGCAATGGTTTCATTCTTCGTATTAGTCAACAACGGCCGTAAAATAACCATTTTTACTGCTTGTGAAATAACGGTCATATTCTCTAAAGTTTGCGATCCAACTTGCCCAAGGGAATCACCAGTAATTAGATAAGAACAACCTTCTTCTTTGGCAATAATCTCTGCAATTCTTAACATTAATCTTCGGGTAGTTATATAGAAAAATCTGTCAGTACAGATTTTTCGAATAACAGCTTCTTCATTGCCAATAGTAATGGTGATAGAGTTTTTGATGCCAATTGTTTTTGCTAATTTATTTGACTTTATTTCAGGGGCATTATCAGTAAATGGTTCTAAAGAGAAATGTAACGCAATAACCTCTATTCCTTGTTGTTGCATTAAATAACCAGCTACCGGACTGTCAATCCCGCCAGATAATAAAAGGAGCGCTTTGGTCATAATAGGAAGAACAGGGATAGGATTTATAAGGATGGTGGTCTATTTGGGGATAGATGGAATAACACCAAATGGAATAAGTTTAATTGAAGTTGAGAAAGATGTAGCTGTGTTGAAAAACGATGTTAGTTATATTAAAGAAGAACTGAATAGAGAATTTACTGCAGTTAAAGATGATTTAACCATTATTAAACAGAAACTATTAGCTAAATTTTAATAAATAACAAGTGTTTTCCCTTAATATGAACCACGAACAAAAATTCTTTGATAAAATTTGGCAGAACGTAGGCAAATGGGAAAACCAAGGCGGCTCTTATAGGACTAAAGTTCCTGACAAGATAGTAGATGAGTTTATAGATTTTCTTAAAGAAATCAATGTGAAAAAAGGCTCTGTTTTAGACATTGGCTGCGGTGGAGGACGGCATGTTCTTGCTTTCTCAAAAAGAAGTTATCAAGTAACAGGTATTGATTATGCACCTGTTGCAATAGCATTAGCAGAGCAATTATGCAAAGAACAAAAAGTACAGGCAATCTTGCAAACAGCTGATATTCTTAAATTTAAAATAACGCAGCCATTTAGAATAATTCTAGATATGGGATGTTTGCATCATTTACGCAAACAATATTGGAACAGATTTCGTGATCAGATTTATCGCTTGCTAAGTAATGAAGGGTATTTTTGTCTCGTTGCTTTAAGCAGTGAATGCACTGGCATTCGAGGGTACAGCAAAGGCAATGATAAAACATATGTTCTTGATAATGGGCATTACACAAAATTCTTTTCAGACAAAGAATTGTTGCTTTTATTCGAACCTTATTTTAACATTGAAAAAATGTTTAAAGTCAATCGAGGGAAAAGTAAGGTGTTTTGGGTTGTATATATGAAGAAGAGATAATTTAGTTATGGAAAACCACAGTATGACTTATTAATTTACCCATTTCATAAATAAATTTTGCAGAGAAAAATCGTTCTTGATCTAACCACTTCAAAAATATTTTGTCGCCATCCCATAGATTAAGGTTCAATAGTTCACTATCATCTATCCATTGCAGGTTGCCTTCTGTTGAATCAATAATTTCACCTTGAAATTCATTGGCGACAAAAACAAAAACACGCCACTCATCGTTTCCATCAAATGCTGGAAATGTTAAAACGCCTTTCATAGAAGGATTTTTCAGCGTTAAACCACATTCCTCTTTGACTTCACGAATTACACATTCCTCTGGAGTTTCTCCCTGTTCTAATTTTCCACCTAAACCATTCCATTTATCTCTATGCATGTCATTTTCCTTTTTGACACGATGCATCATCAACGTTTTTCCATTCTTTCGAATATAACAAAGAGTTCCCAGTTTCATCCATGAAAATAATAATCATGCATTATATAAATTTTGTTGTCAGCAGGCACAATCCAAAAAATGAGTGATATTGCGAAAATGCCTTCGGCAGCCACGGAAAATCACTAGAAAATGCCTTCGGCAGCCACGGAAAATCACTATTTTCCTAGTTGCGTTCGTTTCACTCAGCAACCACCATCGGCTCGGCTGTAGATGTTTGTTATGGAAGATGCTATCCTCTCTGGAACCTCGGATAGCACTCGATGAAACATGAGAAGAGCCTCGCAAAAAAGATGGTGGCACTTTTCGCAATATCACTTACAAATTGTATTGTGCCGAATTAGATTAGTATATTTAAACTATTTTATATACTATTCTCTATTTCTCTAACATAAATGATATTTGGTGAACTATGTTCCGTGTTACTAACGAAGACTTGCAGGCAATTGTAGAAGGTTTAGATGTTCAAGCTGATGACATTGTTCTTGCTATTTGTGGTTCTGGTGATCAGGCATTAGCTCTGCTTGAGTTTGCCTCGAGAGTAATTGCAGTTGATAACAATAATGAGCAATTGAAGTTTGCACGAAAGAAAATAGATGATCTTGTCGCACTTGATCCTAAGAGATTTGTTCATGAATATTATATAGTTAATGCTCTCCATATGTATGGATTTATTTATTTTTCTGTTGACTATGATTTGATAGAAAGAAATTATGGCTCTGCTAATGTTGAGCGCCTACAACGAATTCGAGATAAAATACCACAGTTAGAGTTAAGATTGGTAAGAGATATTAGTGATGCATTGCCCATTCAAGGATTAACTAAGATTTATCTTTCAAATATTTTATTAGGAGATAAAGATGGATTTGAAGCAGAATGCAGGTATTTAGAAAACTTGGCAAATAATCTTCCTGTTGGGGGGTTAATTTATTATGGATGGGAGGATCCTCTTACAGATGGTTCTGGTGCTGATAAAGAAAGATACTGGCCAAGAAATTTAGTTGTTGATGAAGAATTAACTGCAAAAGCAAGAAAAGAATTTGGAGGAGATCTTACTTCACCAATTGTTTATAGAAAAATACCATAACCTAAAAATAAAAAAAATAACTTAAAACTCTCGCTTAAACAATGCTCGTTCTAAACTGGATTTACCTGATCCTGAACATATCAAGCTGAGCAATGCGCCTAACACAACTAAATGCATAGCATATCCACCATTCATAAAGTTAAATCCATTTGGCAAATGCACTTTAACTATTGCTACTAATATAATCACTGCTAATAACATTGAGAAATATCGCGTAAAAAATCCAACAAGCAATGCAATGCCACCAACAAATTCTACTATTCCTACAACCAGCGCGAAAAACCCTGCTGCTGGAATCCCTAATTTCCCAAACATATCAGTTGTTCCTTCTAACCCACCAAATAATTTCATACTTCCAAAAACTAAAAATAATACACCTAAACTTAACCGCAGAAATAATGGTGCCCATTCTTTACATTCTTTCATAACCGTCCCCTCCTTAGTGATTTAATTATGTATAGATCAATCAGTATCTCTTTGGATATTTAAAGTTAATGCTAAATTGGCTCTGGTGAAAAAGTTAACTTTATAAAGGTAATCACTAGGCTTTGTTACCAGCACGAACGTGGGGGTAACAAAGCCTGGTCAAATGTGCAGGACTTAAGCTCCATGCGAGAAGATATCCTGTCCCGCAGGGGTTCGAGGGTTCGAATCCCTTCCCCCACATTATTTTTCTTTAAAAAATAATGTGGGCTTCATCCAAAAAATGGCTGCCGCCAGGTTAGCGCCTTCGAAACTTTGCATATTTCAATCGCATAAACGGTCACGCTCCGAAGGAGCCGTCCCTCTAACCTCTTTAAACCGGTACTGTAAAGAGTTTCGACTGAGGGCGCTAACCTTATTTTTGGATGAAGCCAATAATGTGATAAACTTTATATAGAAATATCTTGCTAAGAAAAGAGTATATGCTCTTAACCTCACTATTATTGTTTTTGGTATTTTCTTTACTGTTAGTAGTCAGCGGAGGCTATTTAGTTAAATTGATTCTTAAAATTGCTTCTTTTCTCAAACTCAGTGACTTTGTGGTTGCATTTATTATTATGGCATTTTCAACATCAATACCTGAGTTGTTTATAGGTATTAGCTCTGCAATTAAAGGAAATCCTGCATTGTCACTTGGTAATGTCATAGGATCAAACATTGCTGATGTCAGCATCATCATAGGGATTGCAGCATTAGTAAGAAGAGGCGTGCGCACTAAAAATCCCTTTATTAAAAAGGACAGCTTATTCATGTTTTTAATAGCTATGATTCCTATTCTTCTTATGCTCTTTGATAAAACATTATCAAGAATTGATGGAACCATATTAATCATTATTTTTTTATTTTATGTAGGGCATTTATTCAGAGAAAGAAGGCAGATAGAGAATAAATTGGATCAAAAATCCATAAACAACAGAAATAATAATAATAATAATAACCAAAATATTGTCATAACTGTTATCTTATTTGTAGTATGTTTAGGTATTCTTTTTCTCAGCTCACATTTTGTGGTAGAATACGCTACACAACTAGCTATTGATTTATTTTTACCACCGATATTAATAGGATTATTTTTACTTGCACTCGGCACTTCGTTGCCAGAATTAATCTTTGAGATGAGAGCTGTTTTAGCAAGAAAAGGAGACTTAGCGCTCGGCGATGCTATGGGAAGTGTTGTCTGCAATTCAACACTTGTTTTAGGTATAACTGCAATAATTTCTCCGATAACAAATGGTTTTTTGCTCTTTGTAACGAGTGCAATTTTTATGATTTTTATTTTATTTTTGTTCATGGCGCTTATTAAAAGTAAAAAAGGGCTATCAATAAGAGGAGCAATAACATTGATACTGATGTATATTTTCTTTATTCTGTTTGAATTTTATTTTAAATCTAAATATTAAAAATTACTATTTTTAATAAAACCCCAGACTTATTACGTACCAAGAACTTTGGGGAATGTAGTATAATAATGTTCTTTAAAGCCAAGAAATGACTGGTAATTAATTAAAATATCATTAAAGTTTTGTTCGAAATCTTTTGTAATTTGATGCACTTCTTGAATAGTTGCTGCAACAATATGCATCATAATGTCCCAATCGCCTAAAACTTTAACCGCGCGAATTATTTGTGGTTTTGTTGAGATATATTCTTTGAATTTAATTTCATTTTTTGTATTAAACGTTTTTAAGTCAACACAGAGCGTATGCCAATGCAAATTAAGATGCGTTAAGTTAATTATAGAAGCATATTGCCGTATCAGTGAACTTTGTTCCAGCTTTTTCATCCGATAACGGATAATATCTGGTGTTAATTGCGTGAGTTCAGCAATTTTTAATATTGAAGCACCTGCATGTTCAGCTAATGTCGTAATAATTTTAAGATCATGCTCATCTAATGAAGATTTCTCGTTTTGCTGATGTTTCATTAACATCATTTTTTCAGTTGCATATTCTGAGAGAATAGGATAATTAACTGATTTATAACCATAAATAACTTCAAATTTATGTTTTTCAACAATAATATCTGCAAAAGTATTGGTAATCTCAATAACAATAGTATCAAATTCCTGGACATCTTTTGCAATAAGCACCCATTCCAAGTCCCAACGATCACTGTATTCAACAACATTTTTAGTGTTCGGATGCTTTATAAGAAAATCAATTAAATGTTGTTTTTTAGTATCATTGGTTTCATTAATAACCATAAAAATATGATAGGTAAAATAACCCAACATACGCAGGTCTAATGAAGCAGCATACCCTTGAATTATACCCTTTTCTTCCAGTACCTTAATCCTATTATGCACTGCTACTTTTGAAACATATGTTTCTTTGGCTAAAACTGCCAAAGGGGTTCTTGCATCACAAGACAACATAGAGAGTATTTTTAAATCCCTTGTATCGAGCTTTAAAGGGTTAAGTTCTGCTTCATTAAAACGTTGAAATACCATAGCTTCACCGTTAGGTGAAGCTATATATAAATATTACCGTTTATTTAACTAAAATAGTAGTAACTATTAAAAATAGATAGTAATTACTCATTGTTTAAGGATCGTATAATCCTTAAACAATAAAATAACTACTAGCAAGTGATTATTAAACAAAAGGTTTATATATAAGATATTATATGAAAGTCGATGTTGGGGTGTTGTATAATATGACTAACGAACAAGGTCGGCGTCCGGGAAGATTAGAGGATATTGCCCGAAGGGCTGGAAGTGCAGCAGGCAGAGCTAGTCTTCATGCTGGAAAGTGGGCTTTAAAGAGAACTTACCAAGGTGGAAGCTGGTTATGGGGGAAAGCGCTTGGAAGGCTTGTTGATGCTTTTAGTGATACTACACTAGAACGTGGACTTCTTGATGGTGCAAAAATTGGTTTAGACCCATTTGGAGCAGCTGCCAGTTATGCTACCGATGCAAGAAGTATGGGGGGATCTGGTTTACGTGGTATTAATAATATACATGGAAGACTTCATGGCCATTTTACGTTAGAAGATCTTGCTGATCCTAAGTTATTCAATGACGCATTCGAATTTCTGAAATCTAAATATATTGGCGAAGATAATAATAAGCAGTATGTAATAGATGTAGTTGATCTTGACCATGGGAAGAATATTCTAACGTTGCTACCAATAGCTGACCACGATAATAATAGTGTAACCTATAAAGTAGTTAGCGCAGTTGATAGAACGGGAACTCAGATACCAGTTCGAAATGATGCGACAGTTACCTTACGATCAATTGATCAATCACCGTTGTATCGTGGAGTAAGAGCTGGAACTGCTGGAATAGTTGGAGGAGCATCTTTTGCGTATAGTGGATGGATTGCAACTGCTTTCGCAGCAAAAAATATTTATGACCATATCCGTGGTAATCTAAGTAAAGATGGACGTCATTTTAAAGATGGACGTCATTTCTATCATACTCGTGATTCATCTGATCCTTCTGAAGATGGTAAAAGAGGATTTTGGGATGCTATCTACCGTATGGGAGATGTTGTTGGATCAATATATTCACACTTTAAACCAAATAATAGATCATTTAGTGAACGACATCAATGTGGAAAAAATCTTTATAATAATACTTATAGACGCTGGAAACAAGGAACTATTGCAGCAGTGTGTGCTGTTCCAGCTCTTGCAGCGTTAGGATTATCATATTTAGGACTTGATGTTGGAATCGGTACTGCTTATGAAATTGCAGGAGCCGCTGCGGTTGTTACTTCGGTTGCTACTTCAGGACCATATATTATTGGTGGAATAAAAAATAGAATACAAAGCTTACGTCAAGGGCATAAACCAACAATTCATTTTACTGCTGAATTAGAGCAAGCAAGAGCTGAAGCAGATAGAGCATATGTTGGTGGAGGACAAGAAGACGGAGGTCAGAACGTACCTCTTAATCAAGAGGAACCTTTAGATCTTGGTCAAAATGCTGGTGAAGCTGTACGACCACAACCTCAAGAAGGTCAAGAAGGACCTCACCATGATAATAATGGATTAGAAGGAACAGTCCTACCTCCAGGACAAACTCCACAACCTGAACAAACACATGGAACAGTTACCCGTAGAGGGTTTGTTTGGAGAGGAATCGGAGCTTTAGTCGGAGGAACTGCTGGCTGGTTTGCTGGAAATTACGCAGGAAAGAGAATAAAAGACTGGTTCCAACCATTAGAAGATGCTTATCAAATATTAAAAAGTATGACAAAAATAGTTACCCCTGGCGGCTACAAGATTGAAGATTTTCAGGATGTTGTTAAAAAACTTGATGAAAAAGGAAGAGCACAAGGGCATTTAACTCCATTAGAGACTAAGATTATCAATACTTATTATAACATTGTTCAAACATACGAATCTTTCAATGAAGCCAAGTTTACCTTGAAAAATGCTAAGTTAGGTGCACAGGAAGTTTTAGACAGATTTAATGTGTTTATTGGAAAAATTGGAGAGAAAGGAGATGCGTGGAAACAAGACGGAGAATTATTTGACTTCTTAAAAAAAGAAGGAGGTCTTGATGATATAATTACAAAGTATGATCTCTCAGGAATATTAGCAAGACATTTGTTAGGAACTGACGATGATCTTAAAGCACAAGCTGGGAAAACATTGAGAGAAAAAGCAGAACAACTTAACACTTTAACAAGAGATTACCAGAAAGAAATTGAAAAAGTCTACAAAATGCGTGAGGATTATGAGAATTTTATCAAATCTCTCCATGATAAGTATGTCATGAATCCAGATGAAGATTCCAAGAAAAGAGAATCTGCACTTGATTCCATGCTGAAAACTGCTCAAGAGCATAAAGAGGTAAGCTTGTTAGCCAGAGATTTAAGTGATGCAGGAAGAATGAAATTTATTCAGTATCAACCGCAAATAGCAAGTGAAGAAGATACCCATAAGAAAATTATGGATGACGCAAGATCAAAATATGGTTTTGATCCTGATACTAGTTGGATAGTAAGTGCAGGAAGATGGACTGGTGCTGGACTTGGAGCTGTATTAGGGCTTTTAATAGGTAGATCTATTGGCAGAGGACAAAAACCAACACCCTATAACGGATCGTCTGCTGATAGATATAGGGATAGAGTAGAACCTCAAGCAGGTCCTCCTCCACAAGCTTAAAAACTTTTTTATATTTTTATAATAAAAAGTATTAAATATTCCAAAAAATTTAATCTAAATTATAGGAGGTTATATTAGTATGAAAAATCAACCAAAAAAAATGAATAATCAAGAACATAAACTGCAATTCGAACATCTTAGTGAAACCGTTATTTGCAATCATAAAGACAATGTAGTAAAAGTATCTCGCATTCTGCGAGATACCAATTCACGGCATTTATTAGTGTTAAATGACAAAAAACAGCCAACTGGTGTGATTTCAACCGTTGATATTAATAACAGAGTTGTTGCTGAAGAAAAAACTCCAGCTCAACTAACTGCTGCGGATATCATGACAAAAACTATTGTATCCGTACCAGTAACCGTAAGCTTGCCAGAAGCAGTTGAACTTATGGGAAAGAAAAATGTATCATTTTTACCAGTTGTTGATGATAAAGGTTGTTTAGTCGGTGTTTTAGAGTTTAGCAATGTATTAAAAGCAATGGCAAAAATGGAAAAAGAATGTGCTGAAAAGATGAATATAATGCCAAGGTAAATACTATGAGCTTAGAAGGAATATTGCGAGGTCCATTACGTGGATTATTTGGCTGGAAAAATATGGACACCCAACAAGGAGTTTATGACTACTTGGCAAACCAGTCCGATGTCAAAAAATATCTTGAACAAAATCCACAATATAGTAATATTCTTGCACAAAAGATTGCAGAAGCACAAGACAAATATGGCAGCTATCGTCAAAAACGAAGTGGCGGAAAATTCTTAGAAAAAGTATTTGATTATTTAGGGTTAGCAGGAGATGCTTATTTCTTTTACAATCCCATAGGCGGATTAGGGGTAAAATTAATTTCAGTATTAGGCAAGGCAATTTCAGATTTACCTGGATTACTCGGATATTCTGCAAGAACAGGCGATTATATGGGAATTCCTAAATTAGCTGCAGCCAAAGCAGCATCGTATGTGCCAACGGCAAACTTATTAGTTGATTCAAGCTTAGAAGGGATTATTCAAAGAAGAACTGTTGACTATGCTAAACATCAGTTCCTGCGCGAAGTTACTGGCAAAGCATCAATGCTTGATAAAATGGCAGATGCATATCATCGCGGTTATGACCGAGTTAAAGTTGGCGCTGATAAATATGTGTTTAAACCTGTCAGAGAAGCATTTGAGAGAAGATATAATCCACAAGAAGCATATCAAGGAACTTAATTTACCTGCCATTCAATTTGATATTGAAAATAGTTAATACCACTAGATAGTAATAATAAGATATATAAATAACTTGATATATCTACCTTATTATTATTATTATAGTATTGGTGAAGAACATGGGAGAAGAAGATAAAAAATTCAAGGGTCCATTAAAAGGTTTAGATGATTTAGCACGTGAACTTGCTGATCCTTTCTTTCAAAACAGTGAGCCTACAGATCCTCCACATCCAGAAGAAAGACCTATCGAAGGGAATAGATTTCCTACTCCAATTGATCCTGATGATATAGATAGATTTCTTACTCCGATTGATCCTTATATAATGTTAGAAGAAAAAAAGTATAATATAATACTACCCAGAAAAAGAGGAGAAAATTTCCTAATTGATCCTATTCCAAACTATGATAATAATGCTCTTCCACGAGATTTACCTTTACGACCAGGAACAGTCCATAGTGAAATGTATGGTCGAGAAGTTCCTAGAAAATTATACGATGCAGGCATTGAACAACTTCAAAAAGATGTCGGAGAAGCTGTTCTTGCAATGTATGCAAGCAATCAAGTTGCTGACTTAGCAGCTAGAATCCATCCTCTTGCTAGCATTAGATTTACAGGAGCATTGAAAATAAAACCATATTTAGATGCTGTTGATGTTCAAAGATTAGAAGATCAATTTGGATCTTCAAACCCTATAGTTACAACCGTTAGAAGAGCTCAACTAAGGTATACTCTTGCAGAAATGTCGGGTGAGAATAAACCAGAAGATACCTCACCCTATTTTAGTCTTATAATTCATAAACCTAGAAAAAATAAGTAAATAATTCACAAACTCATATAAACAAACTAGCATTTCTTTTAATGCCATGACAAAGAAAGAACAGAAACAACAAGCTCATTCTTGGGCATGGCCAGTTAGAGTAGTAGTAGGAGTACTTGCGGGAGTAATGGCTTTCGGTATAGCAAAATATTTTTTATCTCATTCATCTACGCAAAGATATTCTCAACCAGTTCAGATATATAATCATCAGCCTGTAACGTCAGATGCAGGTTCTTCTTCAGGACTTGAATCAAGGATTACGTTAGAACAAGCGCGTAGAGATTCTTCGTTGCGGCAAATATATATTGACCAGATAGCCGCAGGGATTTCTTTGCCCTATTTAGAAGGAATTGTTTATGATCATGATGGTAGCAAATTACTTGAACAAACCTACCAAGATTTAATTAAACAAGGAGTGGATCAACAAGTGATTACCTTTATTATGACGCAGAGAAAACAACAATTAGGTGATGGATCTTACGCTGCGATGACACCGCATCCACATTTTACCCGAGGAAGAAAAGAATCCAGCACCATTTTTATGGGACGGAGAATTTTCGAAGGTAATGCACACGAGATAGAAGAAGATGTTATTGCAACCGTATATCATGAATCAAGACATGCAGTACAATC
>JACPTB010000010.1 GCA_016192995.1 Candidatus Woesearchaeota archaeon | reverse complement strand
TCTCGCAAGAGCTCTTGCGAGTTGGTTTGAATTATTAACCAAACTCGGGTTTCTCCCTTCGGGAACGTAGCTCCTTCAGAAAAACTCAACCAGAATTTTGAAGATGCTAAGCGCATGAACGCATAGGATTTCTACGCAGCCAACTACTAACAAATTTTATAAAGTATAAATCTTCCCCAAGTACTAATTATTGGAATCTAGCGAGGTGTTAATTATGAAAGAAGAACATATGGGAAAATGCTGCAATCAGTCATGCGCATGGTTTGCATGGTTAGTATTAGTAGTTGGCGTTTTATTTTTATTAAGAGATTTAAGCGTATTTGCATTAAGCGTTGATGGTTGGACAGCATTATTTGTGTTAACAGGCTTATATCTAGTTGTTAAAAGCGCGCAATAAAATTATTTTTTTTAATTTTCTTCTATTTTCTTTGCAGGCTCTGTCTTGAATGAAGTTTTTGGTGCTATGCTGGTAGTTATTCTTCGCAGAATAATTTATAAACCAATACCACCCCTAAATTACTATGCATAACCTTCACAATACTACTTTAAGCAAACCATTGTTTCGATGTAAAACTTCAAAAAAAGAACTGCAAGATCTTGTACTTGCATGGTTAGGATTAAGCATAGCATTTACCATTCTTCTCATGGGATCAACAGGAAGTTTCCTCTCTGCTTTTATTATTGCAGTAGTTGCAGTTGGTTCTGGATTTTTGCTCCATGAATTAGCGCATAAAATGGTAGCGCAATATTATGATTGTTGGGCAGAATTCAGAGCAGATTATATGATGCTTGGCTTGGCAATAGCATTATCATTTGGAGGTTTTATTTTCGCAGCGCCTGGTGCTGTGATGATTACAGGTTATTCCATTACACGGGAAATAAATGGTAAGATAAGCTTAGCAGGTCCTCTAACAAACTATGTGCTTGCCCTATTATTCTTAGCTCTTTTCCTTATGTTTCCATCAACAGGATTATTATTCTTGTATGGCTTTATGATTAACAGCTGGCTTGGGTTATTTAATCTCCTACCCTTTGGGAATTTTGATGGTGTTAAAATCCTCGATTGGAATAAAATAGTGTATGGTATAATGGCGGGGTTTGGGATTATTCTATTGATTGTTGAGAAGATTATTCCTTATGTATTAACATAATTATTTAGGGGGAAAATCACTATTTTCCTAGTTGCGTTCGTTTCACTCAGCAACCACCATCGGCTCGGCTGTAGATGTTTGTTATGGAAGATGCTATCCTCTCTGGAACCTCGGATAGCATTTGATGAAACATCAGATAAGCCTCGCAAAAAAGATGGTGGCACTTTTCGCAATATCACTTACAAATTGGATTGTGCCTCTGGGGGATAACTTTTATATAACACCTCTAGTTATAACATATCATGGAAAACATAACCAAAGAATCTCCCTTATTGAAACGTGAATCATTAACTATTAAACCAATTATTCTGGGCAATAAATCGGAACCAGTTTCAACGATAAAATTGCTTGATAATCTTATCCAAGCGCGTGAAGAACTGTTCAAAAGTGATAATAATACCCGTGCTGAGGCACATAAAAAATTCTTATCGGTACTTTATTTGAAATAGCATATTTCTACAATTCTCAAAGGTACGTAATAAGTCTGTAGTTTTAGCGCCTGCTTTTGTGAAGCTTTTCTTAATTTCACTGTGAGGATTTTTCGAGGTTCCAGAGAGAAAAATCCAATCGAAATCCACTTCAAAAGCTGAACCGGCGCTAAAACCATAGAAGACTTATTACGTACTCTCAAAGAAAACACTTATAAAGAGGAAGCTACTACAAACAGCAAATAACTTAATTGAGATTATAGTCTCTCTTTTAAGTAATAGAGAATATGGAGGAGAAGAATATGGGAAATTTTAACCGTGGCGGCGGCGGTGGCGGAGGCTTTAAGCGAGACTTTCAACCACGTCAAATGCACAAGACAACCTGCTCAAAGTGTGGCAATGAATGTGAAGTTCCTTTCAAGCCAGGAGAAGGCAGACCAGTTTACTGCAGAGATTGCTATCAAAGCATGAAAAAATTTTAGTTAAAGGTATTTCTTTCTTTTTTTACTATTTTTATTATATTCTAGCTTTTACCATCTACTTATAGTTACACATATAAACCCTTCTAAACAGCACCCAAAGGTTTATATATTTGAAGCCTTTAATAGCTATATTATATTTATTGTTAGGGGATATATACATGGGACAACAAGAAGTGTATAATTTTTTAAAAGAAAATAAGGGTAAATGGTTTACCTCTAAGCAAATAAGCGAAGCAATTAATGTTTCTATTGGTTCAGTAACCATGAGTTTAAAGAAATTGCGTAAAAGCCAGATGGTTAAATACAAGAATACTGGCAAACGTAATGAATTTCAGTATATGTTTAAATAGGGATTCTAATGATATATTTTGTGGTGTTTCTTGCAATTCACCTTACAAAAACAATGATATTCTACATGTTCTTGCAGATGCAGCAGAACATGTTGATTTTATCAATAATACCACACATAGAATTGATGGACCTACTGGTGAAACTGTATTTTCTCGTCTAAAATATACTAATTTTGAAGAAATAAAACAGTTTTTCAAACCTATTAGCATTATTTGATCGAGTTCTTGATAATATTGGCATTAAAACAACAACAAAGAACGAAATTATTAGATATTTCCTTGTTATGTTTTGTTGTTTGGGGTATAATCTCTGGAAATTAGCAAATGTGTTTGGTTTGAATATTACTTTAAAGAATTTTGTATGTTATATTTTCAAATTCATTAGAGAAATTTCTTTGAAAATGAGATTTGATACCGGATAAATCATTCTTTTTTTAAAACATGGGATTTCCTGCAAGTACGTATTAAGTCTTTTTCAGGTTTAGCGCCAGTTCAGCTTCAGAAGTAATTTAACATTGGATTTTTCTCTCTGGAACTCCGAAAAATCCTCAATGCATAAACTCTTAGAGCTTCACAAAAGTAGGCGCTAAACCACAGACTTAATACGTACGATGTTACTTTCGAATCTACTGATAAAACCGAAAGCCTTAAATAATAATTATAACAATTATAATAATATTAATATAAATAACAAAATTAATAATTAAACTAAGGTGAAACTATGGGAACATTGTCCGTTTCAGTTCCTGATGAATTAAGGGAACAAATGATTAAAATGCAGGAAATTAATTGGTCAGCAGTAGCGAGAAGAGCATTTGAAGAAAAGCTCAAAGAAGTGGTAATTATGAAGAAATTAAGCAGTAAAAGCAAACTTACACCTAAAGATGCGAAAGAAATTTCTGAAAAAATCAATGAAAACATGGCAAGGAAATTCAGGGGAATGTAATCAATGCAAGTTATCATTGATGCTAATGTCATCATAGCTATGCTGGTAAAACCAGGAAAACCTATTGATCTATTTTTTGACAGTAGATTAAGTATTTTTGCACCTCAATTACTTTTTGAAGAACTAGAACAAAACAAAGAAGAACTTATGAGTAAATCAAGTTTAATAAGAGAAGAATACGAATGGCTTTTAACCATACTTGCTCATAGTATTCAAATAATTCCTGAGCAAGACTTTCTTAGTTATAGGGAAAAAGCCGATAAAATCTGTCCAGATCCTAAAGATATGGTTTATTTTGCTTTAGCACTCTATCTAAACTGCCCTATTTGGACAAATGAAAAGAAACTGAAAGAACAAAATGATGTTACGATTTATGCTACTCATGAACTAATACGAATGTTTGAAATTAATTAAATCATTAGAATTCCACATTTTACCCAACCAATGTCAGCACTAAAATAATAATCTATATAAACGTCATGCTATTTTAGAATAGCATGACAATCAAAGTAACCTTTCCCGATGGCACAAAACGCGAATATAAAAAAGGGATAACAGTATTAGAGGTAGCAAAATCAATTTCTGAAGGGCTTGCAAGAGCAGCATTAGACTTTAAAGTAAATGATCATTCAGTGCTTCAGGAAACAAAGCTTGATAAAGACTGCGCTTTCAAAGTGATTACAACCAAAGACAAAGAATCTCTCGAGGCATTACGTCATTCCTGCGCGCATTTGTTGGCAGCAACCATGATTGAATTATATCCGGGAGCGCAAAACGCAATAGGTCCGCCAATTGAAGATGGTTTTTACCAGGACTTTGAACTTCCGCAGCCGATTTCTGAAGCTGATTTTGCAAAAATAGAAGAGAAAATGCGTGAAATTATCAAAACATGGGGTGTTATGGAAGGAAAACAAGTTACTGTCCATGAGGCATTAAAACAATTTAAGTGGAATAAATACAAAACAGAACTGATTAATGAATTTGCAGAAGGAGGAAAAAAATTAACCTTTTACACTGCAGGGCATTTTATAGACCTCTGTAAAGGTGGGCATCTTTTTAATCCAGGCAAACATGTACAGCATTTCAAGCTTTTGTCAGTTGCAGGCGCCTATTGGCGTGGCGATGAAAAAAATAAAATGCTGACACGAATTTATGGTACAGCATTTTTTACCAAAAAAGAATTAGATGAACATCTTCATCGTTTGGAGGAAGTAAAAAAACGTGATCACCGCATACTGTCAAAAAAACTAGACTTGGCTAGTTTTCACGAAGAATCACCGGGTGCAATATTCTTTCATCCTAAAGGAGCTATTATTTTCAATGAATTACAAACCTTCATCCGGGAGCAATATTGGGAGCGTGGATTTAGTGAAGTTATTACACCGTTAGTTTATGATAAATCTCTCTGGGAAACTTCAGGGCATTGGGGATTTTACAAGGAAAATATGTTTACCTTTATGGTTGATGGCAAGGAAGTGAGCTTAAAGCCGATGAATTGTCCAAGCCATTGTCTTATTTACAAAACACAAACAAGAAGCTACCGTGATTTGCCTTTGCGATTTGCAGATTTTGCTGCATTGCACAGAAATGAACTTAAAGGTGTTATTGGCGGAATGACAAGGGTAAGAAAATTTCACCAGGATGATGCCCATATTTTCTGCACTGAAGAACAACTAGCTGAAGAACTTGATAACTGCATTGATTTTGCAAATTATGTCTATGCGAAAACATTTGACTTTGAATTTCGTTTAGAACTTTCCACAAAGCCTGAAAAATCAATAGGCACTAAAGAACAATGGGATGTAGCAGAACGTGTTTTGAAAGAAGCATTGGATAAAAGCAAGTTGCCGTACAAAATAAATCCAGGTGATGGAGCATTTTATGGCCCTAAAATTGATCTCCATATTAAAGATTGTTTAGGAAGATCATGGCAGTTATCAACGATACAGGTTGATTTTCAACAGCCATCAAGATTTGGTTTAACGTATGAAGGCAGTGATGGAAAAAAACATACCCCTATTATGATCCATCGTGCAGTTCTCGGTACCTTGGATCGATTTATAGGGATTCTCATTGAACATTGTGCAGGTAAATTTCCCTTATGGCTTAGCCCAGTGCAAGTCCGGTTATTAACCATTAATGATAATGTGGTTGAGTACGCAGAGCAAGTTAAAGCTCAATTAAAATCCCAGAAAATACGGACAGAAATCAACAAGGAACAGGAAACGATCAATAAAAAAGTGCGTGATGCTCAAATGCAGTACATTCCTTTAATTATTACTATTGGTGAAAAAGAAAAAGAAGCTAAAACACTGGCAGTAAGAACATTGGATGGTCAAGTAAAGTTTGGTATTAAATTAGATGATTTTATTAAACACATTAAAAATGGGATTGATAAAAGAATGTTGAATTTTAAATTATAAATCCTATCTATCTAATTATTTATTTTCATCGCTAAGAATTTTATTTAGTTTTTTTAAATCATCAATATCTTTAACTAATATTTTCTCTTTAAAAGGTATGGTTCCAAATGCTTGTTTGTCTTTTTCAGAAAGTATGTCTTTGTATTTTGCTTCAACAGCGATAAGACGTTTATTTTTTAGTTGAATAATAAAATCAATTTCATGATCGTCTTGATAAAAATAATTTACTTTTCTTTGTTTTATAGTTAAAAATACAAAATTTTCCCATAAAGCGCCTTTATCCTTATTGCCCACAAATGTTGTTTTTATGCCATTATCACATATGTAAATTTTTTTAGGAGAACGCAGTGCTTCGTTATATGACTTAGTATATCGTTGTATTTGATAAATAAGAAATGTTTCTTCGAAATAAGAAATATATGAACTTACGGTTTCTACATCTAGATCAAGAATTTTTGCTAATTTGTTATATGTTAGGTTTTTTCCTACTCGTTCGCATAATAATAAAAATAATTCTTCTATCTTTTTAGCGTTTTTTATATTATGTTTACCAATAATATCTTTGTAGATAATATTAGAAACCAGATTAGTTATTTTCTCTGGATCATTCGTAAGAATATACTCAGGGATTCCACCTGTTACCAGATAATCAGAGAAATAATGTTTTAATAACTGGCTTTCGCTTTTGTCTACGCTTATGTTTCTAAATAAAAGATATTCTTCAAATGAAAGTGGATTAATAAGTAAAACTTTATTTCTACCGGTAAGAAAAGCTTTTTTATCTTTGATCAATAATGAATTTGAGCCAGAAGCAATTATCTTTGCATTTTCATGGTCGTGAATTATTTTTATGTCTTGTTCAAAAACATTAAAATATTGAACTTCATCTAAAAAAAGATATATCTTTTCTTTTACGGAGATAGCTTGTAACTCACGGTATTTTTCTACCAGGCTGAGGAGTGAATAGGTTGCTAAACCACTATGATCTAACGAAAGGAAAAGAATATTTTTAGCAGGTACACCTTGCTTTAATAACATTGCGATTACTTGCTTTAACAACGTTGTCTTTCCAACTCTTCGCAAACCCATGACAAAGGTAACCTGTTTTTCATTGAGTTCTTTATTTAGTAGTAAGAGATACTTTTCCCGTAAAATCCCGGGTGAAGTAAATGCTTCATTCCACCAAGGATTAAAACGTGCAAATATAGTCTCGAGTTCCATGATCATAAGATAATCAAGCTTATTTATAAATGTTCCGATTACTAATCGGATATATTCTACAAACTATATGTTCATATCATACGCATACATCAAAAATAAAACTATATAAACAAGTAAGTTCTAAAATGAATGCAATGGAAAACAATCTACTTTATCCAGAAGTTGAAAAAGTGGTTGAATATAATTATTTGATATTAACCTTACTAAAAGCAAAGAAAGGAGATCAGCAAAAAACACTAAGTGCGGCTAAATTATTCCAAGTAATTGAAGAATGTAAATTTAATAGAGGTGATATTTATGACAAAGCAGTTGTTTTGATAAAAGGTATTGTTCAAAAGCATCCATTTGCTAGTGGGAATAGAAGAACAGCTTTTATTACAACAAAAGATTTCATTGTTAAAAATCATCATACATTTGGAATTAAAGATAATCCTGATTATGTACGAGTAATGTTAGGAATTAGAGAAAATTATTATATGGATAATGAGATTAGGGGGTGGATAATCAATGAAGCTAAAAGCAAAGGTAGTAATTGATGAGATTGAACATGTTAAAAAGCTAATTAGTGGGCATCGTAAGCTTTTAGAGGCAATGGGTAAATTATAAATCGTAATAATATTATCATATATTCTACAAACTATATGTTCATATATATATATATATATTTAAATACCAGTTTCTCAAGAATATAAGCTAATCATTAATCATCATATATCAAAGAGGTGTATTATTATGATGAAAAAAGCATTAAGTCATGGTTTAGTGTTAGTTCTTATTGTTGGTGTTGTTGCGGTTGTAAGTATGGTTATGATGTCGAACAACAATAGTACAAGTTATGAAGTCACGGGAGATTCTGATTATGGTATCGGCTATGCGGTAAAACAAACTTCTCAACCGGTGCAGTTAAATGATGTTAAATATGGGGATGTTGTTGCTATAAAAACAACACATAACAAATATTGGGTTAGTGAAACTGGCGTAGATGAACACAAATATGGACTAAAGTCATTTTCTGACTATTATCGCGTAACTAGGGCTGATCGTGATACTATTGGAGAGTGGGAGAAGTTCATGATTTTAAAACTTGATCCAAAAAATCCAAGTATTCCTGATATGAAGAAGATGGGTACCAAAGTACAATGGGGAGATATAATTCTCATTCACCCAATGAGATCTGATAGCGAATTTGCATTTGATCCCAAATACCAGGGATTTGCTGGAGGGGACGTTAGTCATAAAATAGTTACTTCAGGTGAGTTGTATGTTATTGCTGAAGATGGTAATGCAGCGGTGTTTAATTTGATAGGTGGTTTGGAAGTGGAAGGTTCACATACGTTTGATTGGAGGCTTATGCAAGCAAGATATTCTGATTGGTATGTTGGTACTTGGCATGAATTCAAAGTAGTTTATCCTCTTGACCCAGATGGTAAAAAAGGAACAAAAGGCACAGTACATTATAACCAACCATTTGCTTTGAAAACAGTGCATGGAAGATTTGTAACAGGCATTCCACCAAATCCTCCAGAGCATAACGGTCATTTAGAAGCAAAAGCAACCGTGCTTGGGCCTTGGGAGCAATTTACGGTTGTAAAGGTAATAAACTAGTTTTTTCTTTTCTTCCACATTTTTCTTTATTTTTTTCTTTTCTCTTTTTTTATTCATAACTGATTTTCTAAACTTTTATAAATCTCAATTCTTTTAAAAGAATCGACATGGGGAAAAAATACCATTCACGAAAACATGCGTTGTATCTTGCGCTAATTGTTTCAATAGTTATTGGAGCTGGCATATTTTCACTTCAAGGAACTAATAAGGTAACAACCTACGCCACTGTTGACATTAGAAAAGTTATAGAAAACAAAGAACCAGTATTATTGATTGATGAACAATGTGTAGATACTGATAGCAAACTTCCTGACAAGCAGAATGTGCATGAAAAAGGAAGTGTTTTAGACATGAACGGAACAAGATATGATGATAGTTGTGTCCAATATGACAATGTCAAAGGCAAGTATGCAAATCCACGGGATGTTCTTTTGTGCAGTGGGATATTGTGTAAGCACCGAGAAGGTTATTGTAAAAAACTTTCACAAGGTGAGTTGGTTGCAAAAGAAGAAACCCTTCATTGCCCCCCGCCGTATATCTGTAGTGATGGAAGGTGCCTTACCTCAAGCGCAAAAGCAAGAATTGAAAAAGTTCCTCGAGATTTAAGTAATATAAAACTCTATAAATAATCGGCTCTGGTGAAAATGTATTGCGTAGCAATATACCATCAAAGAAAGTCAAATATTATTCAATCTTTCTTTGATTCGTATAGTTTTAGCGCCTATTTCGTGAAGCTCTTCTTAACTTTATTTTGGGGATTTTTCGGAGTGCCAGAGAGAAAAATCCAATCGAAATCCACTTAAAAAGCTGAACCGGCGCTAAAACCTGAAAGATTTTCACCAGAGCCTAAATAACCATATTATTTATAAACAAATAGCAACTCTAGTTTTCCATGGTCTTAGACAAGTTAGGAGAATCTCTGAGAAACACGTTATCTAAAATAGCGAATGCGGTCTTTGTTGATGAAAAATTAGTGAATGAATTAGTCAAAGATATCCAGCGTGCTTTGCTTCAGGCAGATGTCAATGTAAAACTCGTTTTTGAGTTATCAAAAAAAATAAAAGAAAGAATTCTCAAAGAAGAAACACCTCCTGGATTAACAAAAAAAGAATATCTCATCAACATTGTTTATGAAGAATTAACTCATTTTCTTGGAGCTGAAGGGGCAAAAATAGAATTAACGAAAAAGCCCTTCATCATCATGCTCGTTGGTTTATTTGGGAATGGTAAATGTGTTGATAAAAATACCAATATTCTTTTATGGAGTGGGCAAACAATAACTGCAGAAAAACTATATCTTAAGCATCAATCAAAGGGAGAAATGGGATTGCAGGATGGTTCTATTATTCCACTCACTGATGATCTCTATGTTCCTTCAATGAATGTTAATACCTTGAAAATAGAAAAGAAAAAAATAACTTATTTGTGGAAACTAAAAGCAAAAAATTTAATGGAAGTTTTTCTTGATAATGGAAATAATTTTTCTGTAAAAACAACTTATGAACACCCTTTTTTCATCCTTAATAATGGTGCTATAACGCAAAAAAGAGCAGATGAATTAACTAACGGCGATTTTGTTGGAATTCCAGCGTATGTTCCTTCTGAATCAAAAACCATGTATTTTATTGAACAAATAAAAAATATGAATGTAGACCTATATCTTCCACAGAAAAATATATCACGGGTGAAGGAGGACATTAAAGCAAAGTATACCACGTTAAAAAATGCAGTAAAATCACTGCCATTTAAGCGAAATTATGCAAAATTTACTCTTTCTCTTAAAAATGGTCAGGTTCCTGTTCAGTTTATTAATGGTTATAATGAAGAAAGAATTACATTAAAACATTACGATTCTATTGAAGCGGTGCAATTTCCAACGCGATTTTGTTCGGAATTAGCGGAATTTGCAGGGTATGTAATTGGAGATGGGTATCTCTCAAAAGGATCAATTAACATAAGTAATGAAGATTCAGAAATTATTGACAGAATTAAAGAGCTTTCACTATTTTTATTTTCAAAGAAAATAGCAGAAACAAGAGATAAGAGATCAGAAAAACTAGTCTGTTTGCGATTAAATTCACAGTCCTTAGTGCAAATATTTCATCAAGTGTTTAAGATACCTATAGGAAAAAAAGGAAGATATTTAGAAAGCCCAGGAATTCTGCAAGAGTCTTCTTTAGATGCAGTATCTCTTTTTTTAAGAGCTTATTTTGATTGTGATGGTTATTTTAATAAAAAGGAAAGGCAAATTGAAATTGTTTCAGAAAGTAAAATATTGCTGCAGCAAGTCCATCATTTGCTTTTGCGGTTTAATATTTTAGGTATATTATCTAAAAAAGAAATAAAAAATAAAGAATACTATCGATTATTTATTCAAGGAAGATATGCAGTTGCATTTGGAAAAAAGATTGGTTCTTTAATCAAGAGAAAAAAGGATGCGCTTGAAAGTTACTCTATAATGACTATTAAGCAAGGAGACGGTAAACAAGACTTAATTCACGTTGGAACTTTATTAAATGAAGTCAGGAATGGTTTAGGATATTCAATTAGTCAAATACAGCAAGAGGTATCTTCATATGGTTTATATGAACAAAAAGGCTGTATCTCAAGAACTCAATTAAAAAAACTAGTGGCTATTTATGACAGAAATAAAATAGGTAATTTCTCCAAATTGATTGGAGTCCTTGAAAATAAAGAAGTTGCTTCTTTATCAAATGAATTGCAGCTTAATCAGCCTTTAATCAATGCTTTAGTTGGTCAATTTAAATCTAAAGGTATGCTTGCTGAAGTTACAAACTCGCCAACTAAACTAATCTTAACAAAAAAAGGAAAAGACTATGTTCAAAATATGAATAAAAACAGCGTCAATGATAAATTAGAGCAATTAAGAAGATTAGCATTCTCTGATATTTCATGGACAAAGGTAACAAAGGCAGTTCCAGTTAGTAACTCTTCAGAATATGTATATGATCTTACGGTTGAAGATAACCATAATTTCATAGCAGATGGTGTTATTGTTCATAACACGACAACTGCAGGTAAACTAGCAAAATTCTTCCAGAAACGCGGAAGTAAAATTGCCCTTATACAAACAGATACCTGGCGTCCAGCTGCTTATGATCAGTTGCAGCAATTAGGGGCGCAGCTTCATGTTGATGTTTATGGCAATAAAAAAGCAAAACAGCCAGGTCAGATTTATAATGAATATAAATATAAATTCAAGAATTATGATGTTGTTATTGTAGATACAGCAGGAAGAGATGCATTAAATGAAGAATTGATTGATGAATTGAAAGAATTAAACACAACAGTTCATGCTGATGAAACAATCCTTGTTATGGCTGCAGATCTTGGTCAGGCAGCGCAAAAACAAGCAGAAGTATTCAAAGAACAGGTGCATATTACAGGAGTCATCATCACCAAACTTGATGGTACAGCAAAAGGTGGCGGAGCATTAACTGCCTGCGCTGTAACTAGCGCTCCAGTAAAACTCATTGGTGTAGGAGAAAAAATTGATGCTTTGGAAGAATTTAAGCCAAAGAACTTCGTCGGCCGTTTATTAGGGATGGGCGATTTAGAAGCCTTATTAGCAAAAGCAAAAGAAGCAATCACCGAACAAGATGCTGAAGATTTAGGGAAGAAATTCTTATCAGGTAAATTTAATCTTATTGATTTATACGAGCAAATGCAGGCAATGACTAAACTGGGGCCTTTATCAAAAGTATTAGAGATGATTCCGGGAATGTCTTCAATGCAACTGCCTAAAGAATTAGTTTCAGGACAGGAAGACAAGCTTAAGAAATGGAAATATATTATGGATTCTTGCACAGAATATGAATTAGAAAATCCCGAAGATTTGGATAATGCCAGAATTGAGCGCATTGCGCATGGTTCTGGCTCTTCACCTGGAGAAGTAAAAGAGTTGCTGAAACATTACAAGCAAAGTAAGAAGATGATGAAGATGTTTAAGGGAGCAGGTTCAGGCAACATGCAGCAAATGATGAAGAAATTCAAAGGCTTGCCAGGCATGGCAGGATTAGGAATGAAATAATGATGTTTCAAGGCTCTGGTGAAAATGTAGTTTTTGGCATCTTTTTGTGAGGCTCTTCCCATATATTTATCGGGGATTTTTCTCTCTGGCACTCCGAAAAATCCCCGATAAATATATCAAAAGCCGAACTGATGCCAAAACCGAGGCTATGCCGAGATTTTCACCAGAGCTACATTTCAGAAAAAATTTATAAATCTCAAACATCAAAAATAATCTATGTCCAAGAGAGCATTATCATATAATGTAATTTTATGGTTAATTGTTCTTCTTGTTGGTGTAGTTGCTGTTTTCTCAGTTTATAATTCATCGTTAAGTTATCAAGGTTATATGGTCAAAGGAATGCCAACGAAAGGCATTAGCCAAGTCCAAGTGCCAATTACTTTAGAAGGTTGTTCAGATTCTGATGTTATTCAAAAAAACTACAAGAATTTCCCTCTTAATAAATTCCAATATGTGAATCTTAAAGTAGCAGGAACTGCTGTAGCATTAGATGGCAACAAAGGCGTTGATACTTGTATTTCACGTTCTGGTCCTGTTGCAGCTTCAGGTTATGTAAAAGAATATTATTGTCGTGTACTGCCTAAAGGTAGCACCACTATTGAGTCTTTAATTGAGGAATGCAAGAATGGCTGCAGTAGTGGTGCTTGTAAGTAATAAGGAGGTTTAATATCATGAAAAAAGAATTGTTATCTTATTCAAGTATGTTAATTGGTATTGTTTTGCTTGTGGGAATGGTTGCTTTATTTGCATCCTCTAATGTATTATCTAATACATCTCCAACAGGCAATGCAGTGAAAGCATATCGTGTAGAAAAACCAGCTCCTGAATGGCTTACCAGTCCTTGTTCTGATAGTGATATAGCAAAAAAAAATGATATGGGTAAGAGCAAAAACACCTATAAATGGGTAAACTTAGGGACAAAAGGTACTATTTCATTAAAAGGCAATAGTAAAATTAAACCAGAAACGCTTACTGATGCTTGTATTGATCAATTTGGGCAAAATACCTATGAATCATCAGAACTCAAAGAATGGTATTGCCAATTACTGCCAGGCGGTAAAATCATTCATGGCCAGGAGCGTTTTAAATGTCCTCACGGTACAAAATGCCAAGATGGCGCTTGCATTAAGAAATAAAATAATCAAATGATCCTAAATAAAAAATAGGTGATAGTATGAAACAAGATAACAAATCAACCAATTATGGAGTTTGGTTAGTTGTAGCAGTAGCAGCTGTTGCAATAGTTGTAATGTGGCAAGTAACACAGCCTCGGTTTTCAGCAGAATTTAATGGAAATGAAGCAGACCTCAGTGGTGAGGCAATTAAAGGTATGCCTTTTGCAGGAATAGAAAATCCACCACCTGTTCAGTTGAAAACAGGATGTGAAGATTCAGACAAAACTACTAAAAACTATGGAGGATTAGACTTGAAAAAATATACTTATGTTAATCTCTTTGAAAAAGGAATGGTTACTATCAGTCCTTCGAGCAGTTCAGGCCCAGTTGACGAATGTGTTGATACTAAAGGAAACGTTGTAGCTGCGTCAAGAAATGTAAGAGAATGGTATTGCAGACTAAATAATAATGGCCAGACGGTAATAGAATACAAAGATATTGCATGTCCTGCAAGTTACATTTGTAAATCAGGAGCATGTTATAAGTAAGAATACTGTTTTTTTCTTTTTATTTTGAGTAAACATTTATAAATAAAACTGCCTCCTTTTCTCATAATAACTAAATAATATAGGTGTATTGATGGCAAAACAAAAAGAAGAATTAATGCAGCGTAAATATATGGAATATAAGATGATTGAGCAGCAGGTTAAGCAGATGCAGGAGCAGTTGGAAAAGTTCGAAACGCAGTCAGTTGAACTTCACAATGTTAAACAATATTTAGATGATCTTCAGGCTGCTCCAAAAGGGACTGAAATTCTTGTTCCTTTAACTAATGGGATATTTGTCAAAACAAATCTAGTTGATGCTGAATCATTAGTTGTCAATGTTGGCAGCAATGTAGCGGTGAAAAAAACAAACATGCAAACAAGATCAATGGTTCAGGAGCAGATAGTTGAAATTGAAAAATATAAAATGAAGGTTCTTGAAAATCTCAGCATGTTAATGGCGCATGCGCAGCATCTTGAAAAAGAGCTTCTCGCCTCTGCAGAAAAAGAAAAAAGCAAGTAAAACTAAAGAGTGATGCAATGTTTAAATTCCTGAAAGACAAATTAAAAGATGCTTTTAAAAAATTCTCTAAAGAGGTAGATCATGAATCAAAAGAAGTTGAAGAAACAGTTAAAGAGCTTGAAGATGAAGCGCCGGCAATACTTAAAAAGAAATATCCTTCTCAAGAAAGCAAAGAACATGTTATTATCAGAGAAGATAAACCTGAGCTTAAGTCTGTTCTTAACAAGAAACCAGCTAAGGAAGAACCGGTTGAAGAAATTACTTTTGAAGAAACATTTGAAGAAGAACAAGGTGAAGAAGAGAAAATTGAACAAGAAGCAGTAACGCAGGCTGCGAAAGATATTCCAGACATTGATAAAGAAGTTCTTAAAGAATTAGAGCAAGAAGAAGGAGAAGAAAAAGCGGAATATGAACCGGAATCAGGAGCATCTTCTGAATTACTTCCTGATATGCTTACCAAGGACGCTGTAATCCCTGAACAATCAAAAAGTAAACCTAAAAAACAATCTGAAGAACTCCTTGATGTCCCGCCTCCTGTTGAGGAAGTTGAAGGAGAAGTCAAAGAACCAGAAAAGAAACAAGAACCAAAACAACGCATCCCTGAAATAAAACCAGAAGTAAAAGAAGTAAAGAAAGGATTCTTTTCACGATTAAAAGAAAAGATAATTGGCAAAGAAAAAGAGCCTGAAGAAGAGGGATTTGAAGAGGAAACAGCTATTTCTCCTCAAGATCAGGAAATTCAGGAATTAGCAAAAGAAATAGAGCAGCCTCCTTCGCCAATTGAAATTGAAGAACCAGTCAAACAAGTAATTGAGAAAAAGAAAGAAGAAATAGAAGTAAAACCACAGAAGGTTGATGATGAGCTTGAAGAATTGAAGCAAGAAGGGTATCATGAAATAAGTCTTGAACCGCCGAAAAGAGCGGTAAGAATTCCTGAATACGTTGATGAAGAACAGGAAGAAAAACGCGGATTTTTCGCAAAAATAGCAGATGTTGTTACTAAAACAACCTTATCTGAAGAAAAATTTGAAGAATTATTCTGGGAGCTGGAAGTTGCGTTGATGGAAAATAATGTAGCTGTTGAAGTTATTGATAAAATTAAAGGAGATTTAAAAGCTGTTTTAGTCAATAAGAAAATTCAACGGGGAAAAAGCTTAGATATTATCAGAGCAGCATTGCAGCATTCCATTGAGGATTTATTTAATGTTGCTGGTTTTGATCTTGTCCAAGCTGTCCGTGTTAAAAAACCATACATCATTTCTTTTGTTGGGATTAATGGTTCTGGGAAAACAACGACCATTGCAAAGATTGCTCATATGTTAAAGATGAACAATGTTTCCTGCATTATTGCAGCTTCTGATACTTTTAGAGCAGCTGCTATTCAACAGCTTGAAGAACATGCTGAGAAAATAGGAGTAAAATTAATCAAGCATGATTATGGCGCAGATCCTGCGGCAGTTGCTTTTGACGCAATAAAATATGCACAAGCAAAAAGTATTGATTGTGTTTTAATAGATACTGCCGGCAGATTGCACAGTAATACTAATCTCATGGATGAAATGAAGAAAATTATCAGAATAGCAAAGCCGGATTTGAAAATATTTATTGGTGAGGCTATTACCGGCAATGATTGTATTGAACAAGCAAAGCAGTTTAATAAAGCAATAGGGATTGATGGTATTATTCTTTGCAAAGCAGATGTTGATGACAAAGGCGGAGCAGCTATTTCAGTAAGTTATGTTACGGGCAAACCTATTTTATATTTAGGTGTCGGACAAAGATATGCAGATTTATTAAAGTTTGACAAGAAATTGATTATGGATACTATTAGTTTTTAGGGGCTTCGGTGAAAATCTCGGCATAGCCTCGGTTTTGGTGCCGTGATTATCTTACTTATGTATAATAAGGAAAAAATTCCTACTGGAACTTCCTTTTTTCCCACGTACTAATTTGAAGGATAATCACCAGCATGGCACCAAAAACTACATTTTCACCGAAGCCGTTTTTAGGCATTACTTTAACAAGTCTTAGTCATAAACATGAGGTCTTCGATCTATTTTAGTTATAAGAACTATTTTTTCTTTATCTTTTATTTTATACAATGCTCGATAATCTCCTATTCGATAGCGAAATATTTTTTCTCCATCACCATCCCTCCCAATAAATTTTACGTCATTGGGAACTGGATTATCTTTAAGGCGCTTAAGTCGATCTTGTATACGTTCTTTTTGTTGGTTCGGTAATTTATCAAGAAATTTGTCAGCACGTTGAGATAAGTCAACAAAATACAACTTAAACAAGCCTCTTTATCTTTCCTTTCTTTAAATCTTCTTCAGCTTCTCGTAAAGAATCCAAATCATCTATTGTTAGAATAGTATCAGGATCAATCATGCGTTCTTTTATATAATCCAATTCTTGCTTAATAGTATCTAATTTATTTAATATGAGTTTTGTGTCTTCCATAAGTTATTGAATAACAATACTAGGTTATATAATTTTCTCCTTAATCACTATTAAGTAACACTATATTATATACTTTGACTTTTCACCAACTAATATACAAAAAGCCATACTAATATCCTAAAACACAACATTTATATATTGGCGTATCTAAAAGAATGGCATGGTCCTGTTATTTGACCTTTACAATTTGCCTGAAGATGTGTATGAAATCATATTTGCTACAAAGCAGCAAAAGATAGTTGGTAAGCTTCTTATTAATGAAATGAAAAAGAATCAAGGCACTATGACTAAGACAGAAATGTCGCATTTTGCCACAGTTTTGCATGAAGGAAACATGGTTGCAACGTTAGATGAACCTGAATTTAAAGGCAAGCAGGTAAAATTAAGTTATAATAAACGGCAATTTTATGACCGTATTTTAACGCCAATGAAGGGCATGGGTTTGATAGATTATGATCTTTATAAAAAAACCTATAGGATTAGTGATAGATTTAACAAAGTAATGATGAAGATAGGGTTATTGTGGATGCAGGAATACAGAAGAGAACAGCATTGAGATAACTTTTCTTAAAATATATAAATGATAAATGATTCAATTTATTGATGCAAAAAGAGGAAGCATTACATGAATGGCTGAAAGAGTACATCAAACATCGGAATTTGATGAAACAAGATATTATTAAGATAGATGATAAACCATCTATAATTAGCGTACAATATAAAACAAAAAAACATGTTTATATTATTGTTACTGATGCAATTAAACTTCTTGATCATTTAAACATAGTAAAAGACAATACGCATCTTTCATTAATAGTTCCTAATCAAAAGCAATTTGTTGAAGCAATGATTAAAGCATGGGATAAAATAATTATATTTCCTTTGTTGAGCATATTTTTTGTTAACCCGCAGGCATTAGGAGAAAAGAAATGGATTATTTATCCTTCAACACACAATTCAATTTCAGACAAAGCATCATTAGAAACAGGTTTGATGAGTTTATTTCAGGGTGTTGAAGCTTATCCATAAAAGTTAGTTTGTTTCCAAGAGCCATTTCCAAACAGGCTTAACAATTATTTTCTTTTTGTTTATTTCAATTTCTTGTTCATCATCATTGGTTAAAATCAGGCCGGTTTTAATTTTAAATTTGTCCATTGCTTCGAGCAGGCCATTTAGCTCTCTTTCTTTGTTTATTTCAGTTAAGTTCCAACAAACCTGAACTACCTCTTTCACTACCTTATTTTCTGCCACTACAAAATCACATTCGAATTTTTCTGAAAAATAAAATACTTCTCCTTTATTTTTTAATTCTGTAAAAACTACATTTTCCAACAGCCATCCGTCATCTTTAGTAAATTTAGTAGAAATTTTTGAAATAAAACCATTATCTACAACATATATTTTCTTATCATTTATTATTTGTTTTTTAAAACTGTAATCAAATTTGCTGACCTGACTCACAAAATAAGTCTCTTCTAAATAATCAATATATTTTTTAATAGTGTTGGCGCTGTTTATTTTAATAAATTTTTTAAGAGAATTATAACTAAATCTTTGCGATATGGTTGTTATGAGATATCGGTAAAGTTCTTTTAATTCGGTCACGCCATCAACATTATATATTACTATGACATCTTTAACTACAATATCTTCATACACTCTGGTTAAAATGTCTGGATCTTGGAAATGCACGTATTCAGGCATTCCTCCTTCAACTAAAAAGACGGTAAAATGTTTTTTAATCTCTGCCTTACTCACTGTCCTGAAAAGCGCATCTTTGTCAACGCTAAATTTTCTTGCAACTAAAAATTCCCTAAATGAAAATGGTCTTACTATGATATCAATATGCCTTCCGGTAAGCTTTGTTCCAATTTCTTTGCTTAATAGTTTGGCGCTGGAACCGGTTATAAAAAATTTAAATCCTTCATCATAAAATCTTCTGACAAAATTTTCAAAGTGAGCTATATTCTGTATTTCATCAATAAAAAAAGTCTTTTTCTCACCAAATAATTCCACTAGTGTTTCATATATTATATTGAAATCTTCTGCGTTGAAATTAAATAATCGTTCATCCTCAAAGTTGACATAGTAAAAATCGAGATCATTATACTGTTTTTTTATCAATTGTCTCAGAAGCGTGGATTTTCCACTACGTCTTAAACCCGTGAGAACTACTACATGAGGTAATTTTGCCTTTTTTTTTATCAGATTTAAAATAGTTCTTTCTACCCCTAATGGTCTTTGTAAAATTGCTTCTCTTTGTTCTACCAGTGTTTGTTTTAATCTATCTTTAGGTATCATATTTATGGTAACTATTTAACTGCTATTTAAATGTTCTCATTATTATTAATGAAAATATTAATTAATTCTCATTATTAGTGAGAATATTCTACAAACTATATGTTAATATATATATATATATATATATATTTAAATATCTCTTTCTCAAGAGAGTATTATTTTATTTCATTCATCACATAGAAAATAGGTATACATTTAAGCTTGCCTTTCTTTGCCAGCAGTTTTTCAGAAAGTATGATAGCTTTTTTAGGTTTATACTTCTCAAGAAAACTGGTAAACGATCGTGTGGTTACAGGAGATGTTAAATGTGATTTTACTTCGATAGGGATAATATCCCTTTTTTCTTCTAAGACAAAATCTACTTCAGCTTTTGATTTACTTCGCCAGTATTTTATTTGTTTTTCAGCTTTTATCAGTTCAGATGCAACAAAATTTTCATAAAGAGTTCCTTTGTCTTGGCGAAACTTTAATCTATCAAGAGATCGTATCACAATATTACGAAAACCATTATCAAAGAAAAAGATTTTAGGTGCTTTCACTACTTCAGTTCGTTTATTAGTGTAGAAAGGATAACTTTTAATGCACATGAACGTTTTTTCTAATATATTTAGTTTGTCAAGTACCTGTTTATGAGATAAATTGGTTATTTGTGCTAATTCATGGTAATTAATAATATTGCCCACTTGTAAAGCCAGCACATAGAGCAATCTGCTCAAAGTATAATCGTCAGCGATATTTAAAATTTCTTTAACTTCTTTAAGAAAATAGGTATTATAAATATTTCTTAAAACTATTTCTTTTTCCTCTTTATTTTCAGTAGTAATAACACGAGGATAACCTCCATAAATACAAAATTCTTCAAAATAGGGGAAAATCTTTTCAATAATAGGGTTCGTTAATGTTTTTCCCGTATAAATATTCTTAAACAGTAAGGGTTCTTTGTAGGCAAGATACTCTTCAAATGAAAAAGGATAGAGAGTAAAAATAAAAATCCTTCCCACTAAGTATTTGATGCCGTGTATGGAGAGTGCAGTTGCTGAAGAGCCAGAGATAATTATTTTAGTTGAATAATGATCATAAATATACTTTAGGTTTTTACCACCATCAAGAGCATATTGAAATTCATCAATAAACAAATACTTATAAGGTTTAACATATAATTCAATAAACGAAGATAAATCTGTAGTGAATAGTTCTAATAATTGTCTATCTTCAAAATCTATAAACTGAGCATTATCAAGATTTTTTCTGATGTGTTGGAGAAGCGTTGTTTTTCCACTCTGTCGTGGACCTATAATAGCTATGATCTCTTTCTTAGGCAGATACTGCTCTAGTATTCCTTCTAAAATTCTTTTAATATACATTTTAACCCTGCTAAAATTACTTTTAATTGAATAATAGCATACATATTTATAAATATTGTGGTGATTTCGGTCAATTATATATTCTACAAACTATATGTTGATATATATATATATATATATTTAAATACCAGTTTCTCAAGAATACATAAGTAATCATTAATCATCTGTCAGGAAAACATAGGATGTATTAAGCAAGAATTAGTTGATTCTTATTGTGATGGAAGTTGGCAAGTCAATATTTCAAAAAGTACATTGACTGGTACTACAAACACTTTAAAGTATGATTGTGATTTCCTTAATAAAAAATGTGCAGTAAACAACAAAGGGGCATCGTGTACTTGATTTTACTATGTCTCTTTCTCTTTCTTTTTTAGTTGTTACTCATTCATAATAAATAGAAACTTTTATATAGCTCTATAATCTATCTTATATGAACCATGGAAGAACATTTCGTTGCATTACAAGAAGCAAAGGACGCAGCGAAAATAGCAGACCATATGGTGATGGTTACCTATAATGTAGTTAATGATCCAAAATTATTAGTTGTGGTGGCAGAGAAATTATTAGCAGCTCAGGCCGCAGCTATAAAGTCAGTATTGTTATATGAAGTTTATCAACGCCGGATTCCATCTTTCAAAGAAGATTTTCTTGACATGTTTTCAATGTTCAAGGTAAGATGCAGCAGGCGTTATCAATTTAATCCAGCGTATGTGGATGCCATTCATCAAGTGTATGAAATTACACAGCATCATAAGACAAGTCCGGTAGAATTTGTCAGAAAAGAGAACTATGTTATTTGTTCAGATGAATATAAGACTGATGTTATTTCAAAGAAATTTTTGCGTGAAGCTTTAGAAAAAACAAAATCGTTTATTGTGGATGTTGAGAAAATGATTATGAAGGGAGCTGCTGATTAATATGAAAGAATATGTTGAAGAGTTCAAAGATGAACTAAAGCGCGTTGATCACTTGATCTATGTAAGTTTAAAATATACACGAACGGTTGATGTTTTAAAAAATGTTATTTTGCGTTTAGTTAATTCTTTTGAGATTCTTATTAACGGCATAGTAAAAGAAGCCCATGAGAAAGGAATTTTATTTGAAATTCCTCAGCCTGCAATCCATAAATGCGAAGAAGTTAAAAAATTATATCCTCAGAATGAAGTAATCAATGAGTTTATAGATTTCTATATTTTGCTGAGAAAAATTGCAAAAAATGAAGAGTATGATTCTATTAATGAATTCAGGCGTCATGTTGCTTTTATCATCGAAGTAGATGGCGAAACTATTGAAGTATGCATTGATCTGGTTACTGAGTATTATAAAAAAGCAATGCAGTTGATGGAGCACTTAATAGAAATTGTTGGGTAATCCCATGACTAAATTTATTGGTGTTATGTGCGCAAAAGGCGGTGTTGGAAGAACACAAGTTACGATTAATTTAGCTCATGCTTTGCAGCATATTGGTTATAATGTGCTGGTTCTTGATTGTGATTTCAGCTCTCCTAATATTCCCATTTACCTCGGTTTATTGGGGACAAAGAATACTATCCACAGCATCTTAAAAGGCGAAGCCAAGCTTAATGAAGTTATCACGTTGCATGAATCTGGGTTAAGATGCATTGTGGGGAGCATAGCCTATCATGATGCAACAATTAGTGATGTAGATCTTCTGGAAAAAGTGCTCTGTGAAATTGAGGGATTTGATATTGTAATGGTTGATACTTCAGCAGGGTTTCAAAGTTCGACCTCTAACCTGATGAAATTAATGGATAATGTTCTCTTAGTAACAGCTCCTGAATTGACTGCAGCAACTGACTGTTTGCGCACGATAAAATTGGCGCGCGATTATAAAAAAAACATTTTAGGGGTTGTGGTGAATAAGTGGAGGGGAGATGCTCTAGATATGAAGCCAGAAGCAATCGAAAGCTTTTTATCTACAAAGGTTGTAGGAAGGATACCTTATGACAATGATATTAGGAATGCTGTATTCCTTCGGCAGCCAGTAGTATATGCCTTTCCCGATGCGCGTTCAACAATAGCCTTCAAAAAATTAGCATCAAACTTAGCAGGAACAACCTATCATGCTGAAAAAGCAGCTCCTGAAGAATTGGAAAACATTTCAGTAAAAAAAACAATTTTAAAGCAGACATTGCATGATTTTGGGTTAATATAGCATATATCATCGTAAGCACTGGTGAAAATGTAGTTTTTGGCATCTTTTGGTGAGGCTCTTCAAGTTTATATGTGAGGATTTTTCGAGGTTCCAGAGAGAAAAATCCAATGAAATATACTCTTAACAAGCCGAACTGATGCCAAAACCGAGGTTATGCCGAGATTTTCACCAGTGCGATCGTAAGATTATTATACTCTTGATACAACTATTTTACCATGGATGAAGCAGCAAAAAAGAGGCTATCTGAAAAAGGATGGAGAAAAGAAGATCTTATCTATGTAGATCACTTGATGAAGGAAGAAAATAAAAAACATCACCATATCAATCAGCATCTTAGTAACATCAGTTTCTGGACATTAATGTTGGGTGTTGCAGTGATTAATGTGATCATGTCTATTTTCATTATACCTTTTTTAATTCTCTTGCAGGGTCCTTTAGTATTTTTATCTGCTCTTGTTCTTGGTTTTTTGATGGGCTTTTTCTTCAAATTTCTGATGCTGGAATTAGAAGGCTTGGAAGAAGAACACCACAAGGTCATTCTCTTGTTAGTTCCGGTGATGGCATTGATTGATATATTTATTATTCGATTGTTTATGAATTGGTTAAAAGTGTTATTTACGGTTGACTACAATTATGATGCAGCAGTATTTGTATTTATGATATTTTTCTTAGCGCCATACATTGTCTATCATTTCTGGCATCGTAAGTTGGAAGAGAGAATTGTGTAGTTATACTAAGAGATTATATCTCTTAGTATAAGTATTTGATAAAGAAATACGCAAATATACTTAAGCAAATAACAGAAATAATTATTTTAATGATAAAGAATCTATTCCAAAATTGTTTTTTTACATTACTCTTTTTATTTTCGTTAGGTATCATTAATGTATCAACAACACTCTGATAAAATTTCTTATCCTTTCGATGTGTTAATAATCGAGCAACTTTATCTTTTGCAACCCATCGTGCTTCTGGATTATCAGGATCTTGTGGTTTCAGTATCTTCTCGTTTGTCGTAAACAAAAACATCATAATTGTTTTTAACTCAGAGGTATCATCTCCGCCAGTTTTGTTGATTTTATAGCGTTGATAACTTCCGAGTTCCTTAACAAAGTGCAAATCCTTAATCCCAGATTCTTCATAAATCTCTCGTTGGCTAGCTTGTAGAGGATTTTCATCTTTTTCAACATGCCCTTTAGGCAGTGACCATGCTCTGCCATGCTGATTAACCACGAGAACAAGATTATCCCTGAGTACTATGCCGCCTGCGCTTGTTGTTCTTTTCATAAAGCTACAAAATAATAGATAGTATTAATATCTTTCGACAAATAACTTTATAAATAACCTTAATTTTCGCTGAATTGGTGATCATACATGGCAATTGTTGGATTTAATTTCACAAATATTACTGCAGTTAAAAAAGAACTCTCCAGAGGTAAAATTAGAATCAGCAACAATGTTGCAATTGAGAGTGTTGAAAAGTCAAACTTTGCTCTTGGTCAGGACAGCCAGGAAACCGTTAAATTTAGCTTCAAATTTGTTTCAAAATTTGATCCAGAAGTTGGTGCTATTGAATTAGTGGGAAATTTAATTGTGATTGAAGCAAAAGAACAAGTAGAAGAAATTTTAGATATGTGGAAAAAAGGCAAACGCCTGCCAAAAGAAGTTATGACTGAAGTATTAAATGTTGTCTTGGCGCGCTGCAATGTCCAAGCATTAATCTTATCACGCGATGTAAATTTACCTTCGCCAATTCCATTGCCTAAAGTGAAGATTGCAAATAAATAAGATTTTTTATTTTTATTATCATTGAGTAATGAGTTATATTCTGCACAGAGTTGTTTAATAAAAATCCTCAGTAGAAAGACAATAATATTTATAAACGTATGAGGCTTCCGATTTCCAACCAAAAGGATAACTATGACTGAAGAAAAACAGCTTAAACTAAAAGTTGCAGAAGCAATTCAGGATGATGTCAATAAAGGTATTGTCAGAATTGATTCAAGTTACATGCATGAAATAGGTATTCGTCCAGGCGATATTGTTGAGATTTCTGGTGAAAGGCCTACGGTAGGGATAGCTGATCGCGCATATCCAGGAGATATTGGGTTGAATATTATTCGTATGGATGGTGTTTTGCGAAGAAATGCAAAAACTGGTATTGGAGAAATTGTTATTGTTAAAAAAGCGCAAATCAAAGAAGCAAAACGGGTCACTATTGCGCCTGCGCAGAAAGGTGTTGTCGTAAGAGCATCTCCGCAGATATTTAAGCAAGGTCTTTTAGGAAGGGCAGTAAAAAAAGGCGATATTGTGAGTTTAGGTGGAACTTCGCGAAGAAGAAACACGTTAAGCGATAGTCCTTTTTTTAATGATATCTTTTCTATGCTTGATGAAAGTATTGCAGGTTTTGGGTTTAGCGATCTTAAATTTATTGTCGCAGAAACTGATCCAAAACAGGCAGTTATTATCACTGATTTAACTGAAGTAAGATTTAATCCTGAAGCTGTTGAATTAAAAGAAGAAAAAGTGCTTGAAGTTACCTATGAAGATGTTGGTGGCTTAAAAGACGAGCTTAAAAAAATTCGTGAAATGGTTGAATTGCCTCTAAAGCATCCTGAAATATTCGAGCGTTTAGGTATTGAACCGCCTAAAGGAGTTCTTTTGCATGGCCCCCCAGGAACTGGTAAAACATTGCTGGCAAAAGCAGTAGCTAATGAAACCAACTCGTATTTTATTTTGATTAATGGACCTGAGATAATGTGTGTTGATGGTTCAACTGAATTGCTTACTAATCCTAAGGGAAGAAAAACAGTAGAAGATTTGTTTGAAACAGCGCAAAAAAAAGGAAGAATAATTCACCGTGATAATCATAAAGAAGTTATTGAACCTGATGAACCAATAAAACTTTTTTCAGTAAATGAACACATGGAAATTGTTCCTCAAGAAGTTCAATACATAACTAAAATAAACTGCGACAAAACATATTCGGTAAAAACAAAGAGAAAAGGAGAGTTTATTACTAGTAAGAATCAGCCGTTTGCAGCCCTTTCTCAAGAAGGCGAACTTATTTGGAAAAAAGCTGAAGAATTGCATAAAGGAGATCTTATTGCAATTGCAGGAAAAATCAATGGTTCAAAAGAAAATCCAAAAATTGATTTTTGGAACAAACTAGATAAAAACAGCATTTCTGTCGAGTTAAACGATGGTTCAATTTTGCCATTGGCAGATGTTTCAAGCACTGCAGATATTAAAACGTTTGCTTATGCTAAGCGCCAAGCAAAGGAAAGAGTGAATTACATAAAACCTATAACTGCTATTACTCCTCTTTTTGCTGAATTTATTGGAGCAATGATAAGTGAAGGTTATATTTTAGAGGAGGAAATTGCTATTGCAGGAATGGATAAAACACTTCAAGAGTTATACATTTCTTACTTTAAAGAATTATTTGGTATAACACATGTCAAGACAGTTGCCGATAAAGTGACTGTTTATTCTTCTGCATTATCTGAAATGCTGGTAAAAGGATTTGGATTGGAAATAAATAAAAAACAAGACAACTATTCTTTGCCTCGTTGGCTGTTGTTATGCAATGAAGAAACAATAGCTGCTTTTATTCGTGGATATTATCATGGTGATGGCACACAAGGTGCATCTGCATCAAAGTATCCTACACCAAGAATATATTCTAAAAGCAAACAGCTGTTGTTGGATATGCAGATACTTCTTTTGCGCATAGGGATTGTCTCAACAGTTAAAGAGTGGAAAACTAAATTATCATTAATGCATGCTCTTGAAATAACTGATAGCGGATGCATTGAGGAATTTTATACTATTGTAAAACCAATGGTAAAAAACAGCGTATATCAGCAATGGCAGGGGCAAAGAGTAAAATTTGATTCCAATGAACGTCTTCCTGATCTTAGCAAACTCTTGCATAACATAAAAGAATCATTGCAGTTAAGGTATAATCATGAAATTTCAGAAGCAAAATATGAACCTATTATTTCAGGAAGAGTTCCTTTAACACGAAGAAAATTAAAAGAACTGCTTGCCATTTTTGAAAAACATAAACAACCAAATGTCGAAAACGAGTTGAACAAATTAAGGAACATTGCAAAAGGTGTTCTTCGTTGGGATATAATAACAGAGATCAAACAAGGTGAAAGCAGAACGTTATATGATATAAGTATGAAATTCCATGAAAATTTCTTAGGCGGATCGCCGTTAACTGTTTTGCATAACAGCAAATTCTACGGCCAATCTGAAGCCAATCTTCGAAAGAAATTTGAAGATGCAGAGAAAAACGCTCCAGCAATTATTTTTATTGATGAAATTGATGCTATTGCAAGCAAAAGAGAAGAAGTGCATGGGGAAGTTGAGAGAAGAGTTGTTGCACAGCTTCTTGCGATGATGGATGGTTTGCAGGCGCGCGGCAAAGTAGTGGTGATTGCAGCAACCAATATTCCTGATTCAATAGATCCAGCATTGCGCAGGCCAGGAAGATTTGATCGGGAGATTGAAATAGGTGTTCCGGGAAAAACATCACGATTAAGCATCTTAAAAATTCATACGAGGAATATGCCGCTTGATAAAGATGTGGATTTAAAACATATTGCAGATATTACGCATGGTTTTGTCGGTGCAGATTTATCTTCATTGGCAAAAGAAGCAGCAATGGTAGTACTAAGAAGATTATTGCCGGAAATGGTGCTGCGTGAAGATGAGCCAATTCCTCCTACCTTATTAGAAAAACTAAAAATTGGTATGAATGATTTTAAAGAAGCTCTTAAAGTTGTTCGTCCAAGTGCTATGCGCGAGGTATTAGTTGAAATTCCTAATGTCAAGTGGAATGACATTGGCGGCTTAGATGAAGTAAAGCAGGAATTAAAAGAAGCTGTTGAATGGCCGTTAAAGTTTCCCGATGCCTTCAAACGTCTTGGAGTAAAACCTCCTAAAGGAATTTTATTATACGGTCCGCCTGGCGCAGGTAAGACCTTGTTGGCAAAAGCAGTAGCAAATGAGACTGAAGCTAATTTTATTCTTGTTAAAGGACCTGAGCTTCTTTCAAAATGGGTTGGTGAAAGCGAACGAGCAGTAAGAAAAATCTTCAAAAAAGCTCGCCAGACCTCTCCAACAATTATTTTCTTTGATGAAATTGATAGTCTTGCACCGCGCCGAGGTTCATCAGCAGATCTTGATGTAACTGAACGCGTAGTAAATCAACTTTTAACTGAGATGGACGGGTTGGAAGACTTGCATGATGTCGTTGTTATTGCTGCTACCAATAGGCCTGATATTATTGATACAGCATTGCTCAGACCAGGAAGATTTGATCGTATCATCTTAGCAAGTGTTTCAACGCAAGAAACACGTGAAGCCATTTTCAGGGTGCATATGAAAAATATGCCGGTTGAAGATGATGTTGATATTAAAGAGCTTGCGCAAAAAACTGAAGGGTATGTCGGAGCAGATATTGAAGCTATTTGCCGGGAAGCAGCAATCATGGCTTTGCGTGATGATATGAAGACGAAAAAAGTGCCTAAGAAATACTTTGAAAAAGCGCTTGAAAAAGTACGACCTTCCATGACTAAAGATATTGAAGAAGCATATAAAGAAATCCAGAAGTTCTTCAGATCAGCCCGTGGTAAAGAAATGCAGGAGAATAGACCAAGTTATTATGGATGATGATAGGTTAATATGCTAAACAAAATGATCAAAGTAAAAATTAATGATGTAAAAACACTTCTCATAAACAAACTTCTCAGTAGAGGTTTATCAAAAGAACATGCTGAAATAATAGCTGAAGATTATCTTCGTGGAGAATTGCAGGGTAAATATACTCATGGACTGCTGGCATTTCCATCACTATTTGAAATTCTTCCTTTAAAACAAGAATCTCCTGTCATTGATAAAAAGACACCTTCTGCGCTGCTCATTGACGCTAAAAGTAATTTAGGCGGAGTTGTTACAAGAAAATATTTAGATCATGGCATAGAGATGGCAAAAAACAATGGTATTTCTATGATTCTGATAAGGAATATGATCAGCTGGTTAAGACCAGGCAGCATTGCTCAGGATATTGCAGAAAAAGATATGGTTGGTTTTGTAGTGAACAGTGGCGGCAATCCGATGATAGCTCCACCAGGAGGATATGAGCCGAGAGTTGGCACAAATCCAATAGGAATAGGCATACCTTCTGAACAACATAATATTCTTGTTGACATGGCTACTTCAAAACGAGCATGGGGCGAGGTGCGAAATGCAGCATTAAATAATGTTGATTTGCCGTCGGAAACCTACTTGAATGATAAAGGAGAATTTACCGTTAATCCTCATGAAGCTGTTTCTGTCATTCCTTTTGGTGATTATAAAGGATTCGTGCTTGCCTTATTTATCGAGATTTTAACAGGGTCCCTTGTCAATATGCCGATGAATCAACAAAAAAGTGAAAAGAAAGGTTATTTAAAACTGCTGAGAGGCGCAGTGATCGTAATTATTAATCCAACATTTTCTACCACTCTTGATACTTTTAGAAAGATGAATAATAAACTATCTGAAGAAATAAGAACGACTAAACAAAGGCGTGGTTATAGCAAAGTATCTGTTCCTGGAGACAAAGCATTTGAGTTGGAAAACAAACATAGGAAAAATAAGTGTATAGATATAACGGAAACTCTTTGGAAAAAATTAAACGAGTTGTAGAATAAAATTTAAAGTATTAATGAAAAATTTATCTAATCCTTCTCACTCTTCCAGCTTTAACGTCTTCTAAACTTCTCTTAAATTTACCTACTAGTTCCCAATCAACTTGCTCTAATTCTTTCAATCGTTGGTATTCTCTTTTAGTAATAGTTATTGTTTCCATAGTTAATAATAGGTAACAACTTATTTAAATTTCTTTGCTTTCTTCTATTTAAAGCACGAATTAACTATCCTTTTCTTATGAACTCTCAAATACATCCTCATAAACCACTGCGCAAATCCTTCTTCATCTTTTTCAAGGGCATGATAATACTGTTTTCTTTTTTTGAATTCAAAAATAATCATAGGATAATGAGTATGCCATAACATATGATTAATAATAAGCCTTCCAATTCTTCCATTGCCATCGCCAAATGGATGAACTTTTTCAAATTGATAATGTACTCTTCCTGCAAATTCCACTGGATTTATTTTTTGTTTAGATCTCAAAAACTTCTCGAAAGTTGTCATTAATTTTGGAACATCCTGCCAGTCAGGAGCTCGATAATAGCCAACACGAACATGATAATCCCTCCATTTGTCGGCTAGATCTGGCTTAGTTTCGCCAAAAATACCCTTATGCCATTGTAGCAAAAGTTCATTATGCAATATTTTTCTCTCTCTTATTATTTCAAGAAATACTTTTGCATGCAGTTCAGTTTCTTTAATATCATCCAATGATTTTCGAGGAGCAATATGGTCTTTAACAATGTCCCTTGTTTCATCTAAAGTAATAGTTGATCCTTCAATCGCATTAGTATTATAAGTAAAAGCAATAGCAATTTCTTGGAGTTCTTTTTCTTTTATTGACGGTGGAAGTTTCTGCCATTCTTTTTGGAAAACATTTTTTATGAATAGCAGTTTTCTATACAAAAACTGCGAGTGTTTTTTCATAAATTGTTTTTCCAACTCTTTAATATTATCAGGAATTCTATCTCCAAGATATTGTTCTTTGGTAATAACTTTATCTCCTTCTCGAGTCGAATGCTTGAGATAAAAATATTCTTTAGTGCCTTTTTTCCTTTTTACAATTGCCATGAAGAATGGTACACTTACAAACTATTTAAATGTTGTGGTTTATGATTATTTGTAAGGGTAACTATCTGTCAGTTGTTTTATATTGAGAAAGAGCTTCTCCTTGTTGTCGTAATCCTCCATAAACAGCAGTTCTCAAATTCAAAAGTGCAGGTAAGATAAATCGATAATCTTGATGTTCTGATCCAGATTGTTGAAATTGAACAGCGCCATGTAATAATCTTTGTAACGGTGCATATACAAATGGTTCTTTGATTATTCCGATGGAGTTGGTATTATTAAATATTCCTAAGGTCGCATTTGCACTTTCAAGTTCATCAACAGAGGTTGTCAACAAGAGGGTGCTTAATTTTCGTCTCCTTATTTTGGTATATCTATATTTAATTTCAAAACCTACGCTGTTTTCATGAGGTTGTTTTCTTAAAACATAGTTGAATCTTAAACATATCTCAACACCACTTAAATCATCATTTTGTCCTAAAGAGATATGGAACGTTGGATTTCTAATAGCGTCTTTTGCGTCATAATCAGTGCTGGTATCAGGAATAATTAGTGACTTGACTCGTGTTCGATGATAAAATTCAACAAACTCTCTCAAGGTTTCTAAAATCTCAGCTTCTTTTTGCGCAAGATTTTTTTCTAAATCACCCAGTGCTGAAGCATCAGTTAAATTTCTTGATAATGCCTCTTCTATGACTACTGGACTATAACCTTTTTCACTAAGTATTTCTCCGATTCTGTGTTTTGTCAATGGTGGAAGTTCTGTTAAATCTGCAAGTGCTTCTCCAGCAAATTGATATCTTTCTCGTGCATTTGATTGCGTCATTTTTTCAAGAACATGGAGTAAGTTTTCACTATATCTTCCTGCAACTCTATCTCTAAAATTAATACGACTAGTATCATCCAATAGCAATCCTGGATGCTGGTTAGTTATACACCTAATGAGCGTTGCCCCTAATCCATAAATATCTGTTCTTTGATCTGCAGCTTTTCCCATAGCTTGCTCAGGAGCCATATATCCGGGAGTGCCATAAAGAGTGCGTATACCAATAAGTGTATTAAATGGTTGAGTTGCAACACCAAAATCAATAAGGCTTGATTCACTGCCATCAAGAATAATATTTTCTGGTTTGATATCACGATGAATAACCGGCGTAGATTGTGCATGTAATACTGAAAGTAATTCAAGCATTTGGATCAAAAGTCTAGTTGCTTCAGTTTCTGATAATGGTCCATGATCCTTAATTACTTGTTCTAAACTCTGACCTTCTTTAAATTCACGTGCAGAATAAATTCTTCTGTCAGTAGGAGAAAGTTCAATAATACCACTGCCATAATATTTTGGAACCCGTGGATGATCTAATCGTTTAAGAACATCTACTTCACCTTCAATAGTTTGCACAAGAGCTGCTGTTCTTTCAGGTGGCGCATCTTGTGGTAGTGAAGCATTAAGTATTTTGACAAGACTAATTTTTTCACCAACAATACCTCGATAAGTCGTACCAGTAGCTCCTTCTCCAATATACTCTAACTCAACTTCATCTTTACTATCTATCACTGCTTTCATAACACAAAGAAATAGATTTTGATTTATAAACACTTTCTTGTGATTACTTATGTTTACTCGCTTCATTGCCATTATTCTGAGCAAAACATTTAAATATATGTTGTATATACATTGAATATAGGTGGTATATATGGTACAAGCAATGATTAATATCTCAGAAGAAACAAATCAAGTATTGAATATTGTAAAAGCAAAGCATAATCTCCGTGACAAATCAGAAGCTATTGATTTAGTGGTAAAAGAATATGGGGAAGATATGTTAGAGCCTGAATTAAGACCTGAATATATTATTAAAGCAAAGAAAATAATGTTAGAAAAAACAGTAAAAGTAGGCAGTCTGGCAAATTTAAGAAAGAGGTATGAATAGATGTACATTCTTTCAATTAAACCAGAAGTAGATAAAATATTTGCTAAACTTTACAAGAAAAATAAAAAACAATATGAAATTATCATGATAACATCTACAAATAATTCTCACAAAGCTGAATGATAAGGAAAATTAATACATTTTATAAATTAACGACTTTAGCACCACCTATTGTAATTGATGAGGTAAAAACAATGGATAATCAACAAGAACCTGGTTTACATTCTGGTATTGAAATTCAATTTCATGCTCGTTTAGAACAAAGAATAGCAACTGAAGTTAAGAATGCTTTTGACGAAAAACAACCTTATGATCAAATAAGGAAGCGTATCACAGAGGCGGAAATGAGAAAATTTTACGCTTCATATTTGTTGGAAGTTAGAAGAAGATATGGTGTAGCAACTATGAGTAATGCTGCACGGTATACAGCTGACGATAGGTCTAACTTTCGAAGAAGATTAAAGCAGTATGGTTTAGATATGGATCGGTTGCTTTCTGAACCTGCTCCTTCTGATGAAGGAGTGCCAATTCAAATGCTGGAAAGAGGTGGAGTTTATTATCATCGTGAACATGTTGCTCATGTTATTGAGGCACAGTATCTAAAGTTACTTATGACTGCCACTGGTGGATGCATTTCTTCAGCAGCTCGAAAAATTGGAGATGATAGGTCTAACTTTCGAAGAAGATTAAAGCAGTATGGTATCACACCTGATAGTATAAACAATAGATTGTTGGCAACAACTTTTATAACTACTACCTAATTCTTTTCACTATGCTAACCTTCATAGACTTAATATTTGAAAAAAACAAAGAAACAAATACTGTAGTTGTAACACTCTATAATCTATTCTATTTTGAAATACCTTTCAATGAGCTGGATGTATTAGGTTCATGGCAACTACAAAAAAATAGCATTGCAGTTAAAGGTTTAGAAGACAACAAACTCAGAACAAAATTTCTTTTTTTGCTTGAGAAATACATGAAACAATTAAAAAGTAAGCTCAATGGTAATCCAGTAATGTACCTTCATCAAAATTCAGGCATTCCGTTGATAGGTTTGCAGTTTATTGGGATTGTTGACAAAGGCAGTGAAATGATTGAGGTTCGCCCAATAACCAATTGCAATATGAACTGCATTTTTTGCAGTGTTGATGAAGGGCCAGATTCACGAAAGCAGATTGATTTTGTTGTTGAGAAAGATTATCTGGTTCAAGAACTCAAAAAATTATTGGAGTTCAAATACAAACAGGAAGAAAATAAAGCAAATATTTGGATTAATCCAAGCGGCGAACCATTTTTATATGCGCCATTGGCAGAATTAGTTGGAGATATCAATGCGATGCCGCAGGTTAAAGAAATCCATATTATTACTAACGGCGTTCTTCTCAATAAACCTATCATAGATCAATTATCTAAATGTAATAAAGGTGAATTAAATGTTTCCATAAGCGGATTTTCTTCAGAAAAAGGAAAGCAGATGATGGGAAGCAAAGCTTACAGTATTGAAAGAGTTTTAGAAGAGATGCAATATGCAGCAAAAAAAATGAAGGTTACAGTTACGCCAGTCTATGTTAAAGGTTATAATGAAGAAGAAATGAAAGATATTTTGATCTTCTGCAAAAAACACAACATAAAAATCCAAATTCAAAAATTTACAACAAACAAATTTGGGAGAAATCCCATCAAGGAGCAGTCATGGGAACAGTTTTTTGCAGAATTGCAGCGATTACAAGATCAAACAGCTGTTCCATTAATACAGGAATTAGGTAAAATTGAGAAAACAAACGAATATCCAAAGCCTTTTAAAAAAGGAGATGTTATTGAAGTTGAAATAAAAGCATTGGGAAGAATGAAGAACGATAAAATAGCAGTTGCAAAGCAACGCGCAGTATTAGTATTAAATTGCCCAAAAGAGCATGGTAAAGTTAAGATCAGATTAGTTCAAAGTAAGCATGGATTGTATATGGGTGTGCTTATATAATATCGAGCGTAGGTCAGTAACATTTAAATATAAGTGTACCCTTAAGTGTAATATGGTTATCAAATCGTTAACTATTACTGAAGATGCCTATAATGCATTAAAAACCATTAAATCAGTAGATGAAAGTTTCAGTGATGTTATTCTCCGAGTCTCAACGAATAAAATAGGCGCAGCTGCAAAATTTGCAGGTGTTTTCAAGATGAATGATACTGAAGTTAAACAATGGAAACAGCAGATAGAGAAAAGGAGATCTGAAATAAATCATGAATTTATTGGGCGTTCAAGAAAGTCAAAGAGTAGATGTGGATGATACTTCTTGATACTTGTGCAGTAATTGACCTTCTTTCAGGTAAAGGTAACTATAAACAATTACAGGAAATAATTGCAACACAATCAGTTGCCATTAGTTCTATCAGTATTAATGAGTTACTTATCGATGCTCGTCAAGCAAAAAAACAAATAATCTATGAGTTTATGAAATCAGTTGAGATAATTCCGTTTGATGAACAAGCTGCAATAGAAAGCGTAAAAATTGAAGAAGAACTTACGAAAAAGGGAAGCAAAATAGGTAAATTAGATATTTTTATTGCGGGTATTTGCAGAGTACATAAGCTTATGTTAATAACAAGTGATAATGATTTCAAGAAAATTCCTCAACTTGACATGGTTTTGATATAATACACTTCTTATATATTAATCGGCTCTGGTGAAAATATATTGCACAGCAATATACCATCAAAGAAAGTCAAATGTAGTTCAACACTTTCTTTGATTCGTATAGTTTTTGGCATCTTTTTGTGAGGCTCTTCATGTTTGTATGTGGGGATTTTTCGAAGTTCCAGAGAGAAAAATCGAATTGAGATGCACTTGAAAAGCTGAACCGACGCTAAAACCATAGAAGACTTATTACGTAGTAGAAGAAGTGAAAAATTCCGAAGACTTATATTATAAGTTCTGGCGTTAGAATGACTGCGATTCTATTTTATCAATTTTCCAAAATCTCTTAGTTACTTCAATGGCTTTATTTTTGTCAAAGCTTTTACAGGTGTAAATTATTAAGGATAAAAATTTAGTATTAGACCAAACATAAACAGATATTCCAGAATCAATCAACGGGACAAAAGCATCATATCCCTGATTAATATCTTTACCCTCACCACATGGAGAAAAAATTATTGGTCCCCGATACATTCTAAGATTAAGGGATTTGGTAATTATTTTGAAGTAATCTATAATGAGGCTTTTGTTTGCATCAATTTTATAGAATCCCTCAATTAACAATCTTTGTCTTGTGATGCTTGGTGCTAAATTTTTCATAGTAATTATTAAGAAAATAAAGCCTTATATAAGTTTTTCGCAGTTGACCAGAATTTTCAATTGCACATAACTAATGTTTATTATTTTCATTATGATGAGAAAGATAAGTATTTCGAAAATGCTCACAAAATAGGCAGTAACTATAATTTTGCAAAGTTCTCTTATGGAGTTTAAGCATCAATATCTCCTAATAACCGCAACAACTTCTTTCCAGGAACCAACACGGTAAATGCCAGTTGGTAATGAGGGTGTTTGATTCCATGGATTGTCAAGCAATACAACTGGTCTTATTTGATCAACACATTCTATAGCATGTTCTAAAGAATCTTCAACTAACAAATCTATATCAAATAATCCACATAATTCACGTTTAGAGCTGGAATGCCACCCATTTCTAGCATAATGATTTGCGAAATATGCTCCAGCAAATGTCTCAGGGAAATATTTGTTAAGCCACTGAGAAGTAATAGGTATCAGATCACTCGGTCGGGCAGTTATTATTTCTAATCTATGGTCAGATTTAAGAAGGTTAATGCCTTCCTGTGCTCCATCAACTGGTAGCATAGCTTCAAACTCAGGTGATGCATAAAAATCATGCACTAGGTCAATTGCTTGTTCTCTTGTTCCTCCCCATGTTTCCCAGAATTTAAGTGATTTAAAACCATCTCGGTTCAAAGAATTGGAATATATCCTATTATAATATGCGATTAATGCAGACATATGATCTGCAAGTACATTATCTAAATCCACACCAATTCTCATAATAACTGAGAATATGAATTACTTATAAAAACTTATGTAACTCAGATTAATCACAACCTTTAAAAAACTCCTAATATCCTAACCTTCTATGACCAAAAAATCCCTAGTTGAAGCATCATCTGGTGATGTAGTTAAAATAACAACAACAGATTCTACCTATGAAGGTATTTTGATGCCTCAACAAAGTAAAACTTCTACTTTTATCAAGCTCAATACAGGTTACAACATAGGCATTAACAATACTACTATAAAAACTATAACTTTAATCAAAAAAGCAATTGAAAAACAAGAAAAAACAGCAACTAATACTTTAAATCCTCAATTAAAAACAATAGCAGTTCTCCATACAGGGGGTACTATTGCCAGCAAAGTTGATTATGCAACAGGCGCAGTTACGGCAAAATTCAGTGTTCATGATCTCTTATCTTTAGTTCCAGAACTAAAAACAATAGCAAACATAACAACAAAACAAGTTGCCAATATGATGTCTGAAAATATGCGGTTTCCTTTTTATAAAACATTAGCAGATGCAATAAGCGAGCAGATAAAACAAGGTGTTAATGGCATTATTATTGGTCATGGCACTGATACTTTGCAGTTTACAGCAGTAGCATTAAGCTTTATGTTTGAAAACCTTGCTATTCCTGTTTTAATTGTTGGTTCTCAGCGTTCTACTGATCGAGGTTCAACCGATGCAGCAATGAATCTAATATGCGCAGCGCAATTTATTGCCCATACAGATTTTAAAGGCATAGGGATTTGCATGCATGATACTACTAACGATGAATATGGAGCTATTTTACCAGCAACAAAAACAAAAAAAATGCATACGTCGCGAAGGGATGCATTCAAAGCAATAAATGATACGCCGATTGCAAAAGTGCATATGAAAACAGGCAAAGTTGAATATCTTAAACAGGATTATTGCAAAGAAGTTAAAGGAAAATTAGAATATAAGCCGAATTTTGAAGATAAAGTAGGCATAGTTAAAGTTTACCCAAATATGCTGCCTGAAATCTTTGATTTTTATCGTGAAAAAAAATACAAAGGGCTTATTATTGAAGGCACAGGTCTTGGCCATATGCCTATCTACATTCACGAGGCAAAAGATGAAATCATTAATGCAGTTAAAAAACTGATCAATAGTGGGTGCATTGTTGTTATGAGCTCGCAAGCTATATTCGGCAAAGTGATGATGGATGTTTATTCTAATTTAAGAAAAGAAAAAGAGATAGGAATTATTGAAGGCAATGATATGCTCACTGAAACAGCGTTTATCAAATTAGCATGGTTATTAGGCAACTACAAACCAGAAGAAGTAAAACAGTTGATGACGGAAAATTTGAGAGGAGAAATAAATTCAAGAATTTCGGTTGATGAATATATTGAGTAATTCCATATCATGAAATTTTAAGTAGAATCATCTTCTAATAATTCAATAATAATCTTTTTACCTAACTTTGTAATGCCAATCTCTGTATTTTCTGTAAGGTGCATCTGTTTTTCTAAATCATTTGGTACTCGAAAAACAAGTCCGCCGCCACTCCTAGAAAAACGCCTATGTAATTTTAATGGTTCTGGCCAAACACCTAATTTTCGTGCAGTAGTTATTGTTTTTTGTGTTTCTTCTTCGTAAGGAATCTCTTCATTGCATTTGTTGCATCGTTCTCCTTTTACAACAAAAACATAGCCATGTAATTCTAAAAGAATATCTTCTACAGAAAGTAGCTCTCCTTTCTCACAAATATAACATCTTTTCAACTACATTATGTGATGTATTTGTTATATATAAATCTTTCTAATTAACTGCCTTCTTATTCATTCAATAACATTTATATATAACTAATTATATACATACTATAAGTGATATATAATGAAAGCTACAACAATACAAATTGATAAATCGATTGTAAAAAACTTGAGTGAAGTGCGGGATTATCCTAGGCAAACCTATAATGAACTCTTAAAAAAAATGATTCATACGTATAAAACGGTAAAAAAACATAATCAATACGATGAATTTCTTCATAAAATACAACAAGCTAAAATGAAAGAGTTGTGGAATAACAAGGAAGATGAGGCATGGGAAGATGCTTAAATCAGGCGATGTTATCCTTGCGCATATGCAGTTTACTGATACTTTTGAAATTAAAAAACGGCCAGCAGTAGTTTTATTTGAAGAATATGGGAACGTGGTTATTGCAGGAATTACAAGCAATATATCTATGGATGGAATATTGCTCACCAAAAAAGAAGGTGCAATAAAAGATAGCATCATCAAAGTAAATTATATATTTACTGTTTCAAAAATGATGATTGAGAAAACCTTATTTTCATTATCAAAAGAGAAAAAGAAACAGCTTTACGAAGCGCTAAATGGAAAACTGAAACAGTTAACTATTTGAGTTTTTAAAATAATAACAATTATTATAAATCATAACTCACTTTCTCATCTCATGGAAGATGTAGTTGTTATAAAAAACTTAGAAAAATCTTTTGGCAGCATAAAGGCAGTTGATAGCATTAGCTTTACGATTAAAAAAGGAGAAATCTTTGGATTATTAGGTCCGAACGGCGCAGGTAAAACAACAACTATCAACATGATCTCTTGCTTAAGTGTCCCAAATAACGGTGAGATTACTGTATACGGTTATAATGTTAAAAAGGAGCCTCAAAAAGTAAAACAACAACTCGGTTTAGTTCCGCAATTTAATTCCCTTGATGAAGAAATTACAGCGCTGCAAAATTTAACTTTTTATGCTTCTTATTACAGCATTCCTGAAATGCAATCAAAACCAGTAGCATTAGAACTTTTGAAATTAATTGGTTTGTTGGAAAGAAAAGATGAAAATATTGCAGGTTTTTCAGGAGGTATGAAACAGCGTTTGCTCCTTGCCCGCGCCTTGGTAACAGAGCCAAAATTCTTAATTCTTGACGAACCGACGATTGGATTGGATCCTCAAGTGCGAAGAAAAATATGGGAATATATCAATGAATTCAGAAAAAAAGGCATCACTATCCTATTGACAACACATTATCTTGATGAAGCTGACGAACTATGCGACAGAATTGGCATTATTGACCATGGTAAGATATTGATGATTGATACACCCCATCATCTTAAGAAAAAAGTATTGTCAGAATCAAGAGTTGAAATAAAAGTTTCTTCTTTGCCACCAAAACTTGAAGAGGAGTTAAAAACTATTGAGCATGTTGTTGAAGTAAAATGTCACGATCATCAAGATGAGAAGCACATCATTATTTTTGCAAATAATGTAGCAGATTGCATTATTCAGATTGATAAAACAATAAAAAAACATACAGCATTATTGCACATGGGGATTAAAGATATGTCGTTGGAAGATGTCTTCATTAGACTAACCGGTGAGGAGATGCGGGATGCCAAATAGTTTCACTAGTTTTATTGCATTATTCAAACGTGATTTGCACGTGTTTTTTCGTAATTTTAGAAGCAATATGTTGAGAGTAATCCTTCAGCCGCTCTTTTTTATCGTTGTATTTGGGATTATTTTAGCAAAAGCAGGAATTGTTCCAGAAAATTTTTCATCAATCATGGCGCCAGGCATTATTACGATCGGCTTGATGTTTTCAGCAGGCTTTGGTGTTGTTGCCTTAGTAGGATTAAGTTTTTTCAGAGATAAAGAAATACGGTCGCAAATCCAGGTTCCAATAAGCATTGAACTATTAGGATTGGAAAAAATACTATTTGGCGTATTTCAAGGAGTATTTTCAGGAGTAATTATTTTATTATTAGAACTATTTTTATTAAATAATGTATTTTCTATAAAACTCATTAATATATTTCCCTTATTATTAGTCATGATCTTAACGTCAGCAATCTTTGCGTCTCTTGGATTAATAGTTTCAAGTGTATTTAGAATTCCAGCGTTAATGTTTGAGTCATTTAACTTAGTGGTTACAACCTTTATGTTTTTTGGCGGAACCTTTTTTTCATTGGCAATCATTAGCTCAATTAACAAATATGCTAGTTACATTCTCTATGTTATTCCTAATATTTATACTAATGAAGCATTGCGCAGTTTATTAACTGCTCATCAAGGAAGCTTGCCTTTAGGTTATTGTTTGTTAGGATTAACCATTTTTGCAGCTTTATTTATGGTATTAGGCTTAAAGGCGTTTAAGAAACGGGCGATTAATTGAACATCTTTATAAAATACAAATATTTTCCTTAAATAGGGATGAGTGATAAAGAAAAGTCTATTGATTTTTGTTTAGATGAGATTAAAGAACAGTATGGGATTTTTTTGGAAGGATTCGATGATATCAAGAAGAAAAGTGAAATATTATTAGTAGTTTGTTCTTTAATTATTCCTTATTTTGAAGATATTTTTTTATCAATAAATAAATATAAATCTATTGATGTTAAAACAGCTGTAATTAAAAGTTATAAACGGGATTTAGAACGTAATCTCTCCCAAATTGAAAAAAAGCGAGAATCTGTTCGAAATGCCGAAACATTTATAAAAATAGGAATCATTTTAGTAGTAGGTAATTTATTATTTGTAATAATGATTTAAGGTGAACAAATGCCTAATATTAAAACACAAAATAAAGATAATGTCTGTACTGAAGAACCTAAAATAAGAAGTAGAATTTTCTTTAAAGAAAATTTCAATGAAGATGAACCAGTTCTTAAGAAATAATAAGTAGTTTTCTATTAATCAAGACCACCTGCAGGAAGTTTCCAATGAACTCTTTTTTGTTCTTGATAATAATGTTTTCTGCAAAGATAGCTCCATCCGCTATCCTTATGTTTTCCTTTCATTAAACTAGGATAAACTTCTCCATATGCTTTATTATTACAAGTTCCTCTATAATCACAATGAGGCATTGTCTTGCTTCTTACTCTTTTCATTTTTTACCAACAGCTTCTTCTTGTTTTCAGACTCAGAGATATAATTTTCATCAGATACAATTGAACGTCTTAACTCTTTTTCAGTTTCTTTTCGTGCATTGCCTGCTACTTTTCCGCCTCTTTGGCTGGCATTTTTACATTTATTAAATCCAGGTGTATCTTCTGTTTTAGTAATCTCAGTAGTTACCCTTTCTCCAAGCATAGTAAATATTAATTCTAAATCATTCATGTGATCGCGTAAATTTCCTTTATTTAATCCTTTGAATTGTTTATACTCCTCAACTGTTTTGCCAAATGTTGCTTTACTGATTTCATTGGTTAAGATGGCAAATTCCCTACTTTCTTCAACACCGCGTTTTTTCCATTCATCAGTTAATTCCTGCCTTATAGCAATTCCTCTAACTCTTTTCTCAATCCAATCATCAGAATATCCTTTTAACCTATACAGTTCTTTCATTCTTTTTTGAGTAAGCTCTGGATCCTCTATTTCTTGAACTCGTTCATAACCTACTTGTGCCAACCATTGTTTGAATGGTTCTGCTTTAAGAGATGGAATTGATTGAATGACTCTGAACATATTCTTAGTATTTGCACAGTCTGTCTCTCTTAATTTACCGTCTTCTGCAAGTAATTTCAACTGTACGATATTATCGTACGGTTCAAAACCTTCAGTAGAAAGCTTTGTTTTTAAGTCAGACCAATATCTTTTAGGTACAGTACTAGCTTCTAATGCAGCTATAACATCTATTACTGAAAAATACCATTCTTCATTATACCAAATCCTTCGTATTTTCTTATCTTGAAAAACTACTAAAGCATTATTTTTATCCATAACTTCACTAAACTCTTTGCCTTTATATATCCTACGCCACCATGTCCAGTGGCAAAAGTGTCGAGTGCTTTAAAGTGGAGAATTCACTATTTTTAGCCTTATTCGAAAATTCACACTGGACAATCGGAAAGATTACGGAAAAATAGAATTATTTAATCTAATAATTGTTCTACTTCTTCATCTCAATAGTCTGGGTAGGGAAGGCAAATTCAATTCTGTATTGCTCAAATCTTCGTTTTATCTCAAAATTAATCTCGTTCTGTGTTCTAAAAATAACATCGCCGTCTTTGCTGTTAATATAATACATAACTTTTATATTGAGTGAATACGCTGCAAATTCATCAAAAAACACGTGATAATTTTTGGTAGTAAGTTTATGTTTTTCTATAATATCTTTAACTATTTCAATTGCCTGCTCTAGTTTTTTAGTAGGAGTGCTGTAAACTAATCCAAGGATGCATTTTATTTTTCGAGCAGGTTCGCGGGTAATATTTTCTATAATTTGGTCAGTAAACTTGAGATTAGGGATAATCACTTCAGTCTTATCAAGGGTTCTTATTTTAGTTGAACGCAGGCCAACTTCTTCAACAATGCCATCATAAGTGTCAATTTTAATTCGCTGCCCAATTTTAAATGGCTTGTCGGCAATGATCGTTATTCCTCCGAACATATTAGCAAGAACATCTTTTGCTGCAAAAGCAAATGCTAATCCGCCTATTCCTAATCCTGCAAGAATGGAGTTAACATTATACCCAAAATCATCAAGAATCATAATGCCGGCAATAATGACTAAGATGATTTTAACAATTCTTCTTAAGATCGGAACAAGATGGTCATCTAAATCAGAAGCAGTTTTAGCAGCCAAGGGTTGTAAATACTGGACAATGATCTCATCAAGGAATTTAATTAAAAACCATACAATGTTAATTATAACCAACACTGAAGTTATACGCTCAAAAAAAGTCAATATTCCCTGGCTTAAGATTAAGGTGCGATAAGCAATATTCAAGGATATAACAAATAATAAGAAAACTAATGGTCCATGAATTGAGTTAATAAGAATATCATCAAACTTGGTCTCAGTTTTCTCAGCAAACTTAATTAAAATGTTTTTAATAATATAATAAGCAATCTTTCCAGCTATATATCCCGCCGCAATTATACCTAATGCTATGAGATACTGTAAAACCGTATTATCAAAGTATGTTTGAGTAAGTATAGTGCTAAAATCAACCATAGTCTGGGAAAAAAAGTGTATGTTTTTAAATATTGTGGCGATAACTTTAATTCCATCTAGAGTCTAAACAGTATTTATATAAATGAACATCTTTCTATAAGCCTAGGAGGATTGATCATTATGACTGAAACAAATAAAGAATCTGGTATTAAATGGATTGTAGTGCTTTTAACGATAGGTATTTTGGTATTAGGTATATTGGCGTACACTAAAACTCCGTCAGTCGTTAATAGTAATGGTGTAACTTCAGATACTTCTACTATTAATATGGCTGGAAAAGCAGAATCTAAAGAAGCGCCTGATGAGGCAGTTGTTTATATTAGTGTGCAAACCAAACATAAAGATGTTGTTGAAGCGCAAACGCAAAACAAAGAAAAGATGAATGTGGTAATTAATAACTTAAAATCATTGGGCTTAAAAGACAAAAACTTGCAGACAGATAATTATAATATCTATCAAGATCGCCAGTGGGATTATGAAACCAAAAAATACATTGATAATGGCTATCAAGTAAGCCATCGCCTTGTCGTTACTACCAATGATATTGAGCTTGTAGGGAAAGTGCTTGATACTGCCATAAAAGCAGGAGCTAATAATGTTGATAATATCCAATTCAAATTATCAGATAAAAAGCAGAAAGAAGTTGAATTGCAGTTATTAGCAGAAGCAACCAAAGATGCTAAAGCTCGGGCACAAACACTAGCAGAAGCTGCAGGCATGAATCTGGGAAAAGTGCTTTCTTTAGGGCAATCAACAGGATATACACCAGTATATTATAATGACTATCGAAAATATGCTGTTGCAGAGATGGCAGCAACTGCAGAACCAACAACCATTAATCCGCAGGATGTTACCGTTATGGTTAATGTGAATGTGGTGTATGAGTTGGAGTAAATCCAACTGATCTTTTATTTTTTTAATTCAATTCAGGCTCTGTAGAAAATGTAGTTTTTGGTGCCATGCTGGTGATTATCCTTCAAATTAGTACGTGGGAAAAAAGGAAGTTCCAGTAGGAATTTTTTCCTTATTGTAAACAAGTGAGATAATCACGGCACCAAAACCGAGGCTATGCCGAGATTTTCTATAGAGCCTTCAATTCAGAAATATTCTTAAATAAGAAAATTCAGTAACTTAGTATGCCTGAACTTCAAGTACCTGATTTAGTGAACAATTATCTTACGTTTTGCAATTATAGGGAACGTGCTACTTCTACTAAAGTAATTGATTTAAGCTCATGCAGTTGGCTTTTCCCAACAACGTTATTGCTATTAGGAGATTTCATAAAGAAAAATCAAACGATGAAATATTTACCGCCTTATAACCATAATGTAGCAAATTACGTGGGTTTAGTAAGAGGAGTTATTAAGATTGAAGAACTTGAAAATAAATCTTATGTACCATGTGTTCAATTACCTAATAAACGTGAAAAAGTAATAGATATCTTAGAATTTATCTTTAAATTGCACAAAAATGGCAAAGAATATGGTGGTGAAAACGTATTTAAGTATTTAGTGAGTGAGTTAGTAGATAATATTTATCAACATTCAGAATTTCATAATGCTTTAGTTATGGCGCAACGTTATGATAAGAAAGGTTTTGTAGAGATTTGTTTTTTTGATGATGGCATAACTATTCCAGGTAGTTTTCAAAAGGCTGGTTTAATTTTTAATGATCATGAAGCCATAGTAAGAGCTGTTAATGGTCTTTCAACAAAAAGTAAAGACAGAGGATATGGACTTAGTACTAATTTAGACATATTCACTAAGGGCATGAATGGAGAAGTTCTAATTGTTTCAAGGGCAGGAGCCTTATATATTGGGAAGAATTTAGAAAAATTATATATACTTAAACAGATATATACACTAGAAGGTACATTAATAAGCATTAGAATACCATTACCAGCTCCAAAAGTGGATTTATATGAACACCTCAACTAAAGTTATTATCAAAGATAAGATTTCAGTAGATTTAGCACTGAGAGAATCTGCAAAAAAGTTCTTTCAAGAAATTGCAAGGTTATCTACTAAATATATTTCTGTAGATTTCAAAGGTGTAAAATCAATATCACGTTCTTTTGCGCATGAGTATATAACAAGGAAAAAAATAATGAAACAGAATATCAGTGAGATTAATGTTCCTGAAAATGTAAGAAAAATGTTTGATATAGTGAATGAACCACAAGATAAAATACAGATACTTGACATAAAAAGAATAAAAGCAGTTAGTTTGTAATTTGTTTAGAGAAGATATGTGCAGAAGCATCAGCAGAACCAACAACCATTAATCCGCAGGATGTTACCGTTATGGTTAATGTGAATGTGGTGTATGAGTTGGAGTAATGTTATGTTTTTCTTTAATATATTCCGTACGTAATATAAGTCTGGGGTTTTAGCGCCTATTTTGTGAAGCTCTTCTATCTTTACAATGGGGATTTTTCGGAGTGCCAGAGAGAAAAATCCAATCGATATGAACTTCAAAAGCTGAACCGGCGCTAAAACTTAAGAAGACTTATTACGCACTATATTCCACAAAATATATATACCGCCTTGTCAAGAAACTATACTATAATATATTATTATTTTAAAATAGGTGATTTCATGGATAAAAAAGCATTAAGCTATGGTTTATTATTAGTTCTTGTTGTTGGTGTTGTTGCAATGGTTGCAATGTTTCAGATGTCAAATACTGCTGGGAAAGCAACAGGATATGCAGTAAAATCTCAAAAAGGTTTGCAACAGCTTGGTTCACCGAAACAAAAAGAAGGTACAACACCGTTTGAATTCTTAAAAAAGCAAATGATGGATTTAGGATTAAGTGAAGATGAATTTTGGAAGCGTCTTTGTGCAAGTAATACAGCGTTAATAGATTTTGGTGATGGAGAATATGATTGGTTAATGTGGTGTAAAACATTACATACATCACCTGATCAAGAAACAAACAAAAAAGTCAAAGGCTTTATTGAAAATAAAGTAAATGATAATGCAGGAAAGAAAAAATTTACAGCTTCTGATTTTAAACAGTCTGCATGGTTGACAGGTGCCGAACCAAGTTTAAAACAAATTGTTCTCGGGAGGGAATTAACAGCGCAGGAATTAATCATGCCAATGGATCCTGAAGGGGTTATGGCTATGTTAAAAAATAAAGAGGGTATTGGTGGCAGAGGTCAAGTTCAAAAAGAAAAGGCTGTGGGATTACCTCAAAGTCCAACGGGAGGTAAAAAAGGTAGTAAAGGTACTGGACTTGAAGGCTCTAAAAGCAAGGGTGGAGACAAAGGTTCAAAAGGTGCCAAGTCTGGTGGTAATCTTTGGTCAACAGTAAGTTGCGCAACAGACGCAATGAAAAATAAGCCAGGATCAAATTTGCCTCCAGGTGCAGGCGGCCCAAGTGGAGGAGCAGGAACACCTGGTTCAGTTGCAACTTCAGGTGAAGCAGGTAGTGGTGCAGTTGCTGGTCAAGGTGGTATGGCGCCAGACAAGAAAGAGGTTAAAGCAAAAGGATGTTTTGGAATTAATTTAGGTGAACTCGGTGGTTATGCAGCACAAGGTGCTACGTCAGCATATAAAGCAGCTCTTGAAAAATCGTTTGGTTGGAGTGTAAAATCTACAACAACTACTACAAAAGGAAGTGCAAAAACTACCGTTGAAAAAACTGTTAAATTTACGCCAGATGGTTATAGTAGTGAAGGTGGAGGAGTAGTTACCGGTAAAGTAACAGAAACAACAACAACAACAACAGAAGTAGGGGGTAAAACAGTAGGAGGAAGTACTACAACAGGGTCGTATAAAGGAGATGCATTTTCAGGTAATGTTGGTGGTACATTCGCGGGAACTGTTAGTGATAGTGCAAAACTTAATGATAATGTCAATAAAGCTGCAACTGCAGACGCAAAAGGCAAAGGTGGAGATGCTGGTCCTAAAAATAAAGATAAGGGAGAGGTTAAAAATACACCACCTAAAGAAACTGGTAAAGGTTCTAATCCAGATGAAGACTCATTTAATCCATGCGGAAGTCTTGCAAACAATGTTATGGGTTGTTTTAGTGCAGGGGTTTTAGGGAAATCTGAAAATGATATGCTCTTAGATAAATTAGCAGCATGCCAAAAAGAGAAAGGTGCTGGTGGAGATAAGATGACTGGAGCTGCTGTTATAATAACAGGTGCTGGTGGTGGTAATCCAGATCAAGATCCAACTAGTGGTAATCCACAACAAGGGAAAGTACTAGGTGCTGCTTGTGCTGGTTTGTCACCAACTTGTACACAGTTCATAGAATCGCTTAAAGGCAAACCAATTGACACTGATCCAAATGCAGGACATCCATGTGCTAAACCAAGTCAGGCATTAATATTCCCAATTCAAGGAATGTGGACAGATCCATCTCCTGATATGGAATCAAGTGGAACAGCAGGAGCTGAAGGCGCAGAAGAAGCTGGATCACAAGCTGATCAATCAAGTGAAGCAGCAAAAGGTGGTGAATCAAGCGGTGCTATGATGGATGAAAGTTCCTCCTCAGGTTCAGCAATGCAGGAAAGTGGCGGTTCATCTAAAACAGGTATGATGGGCAGCACGCAATAATATTTTCTTTTTTCCTCTTTTTTATTCTTAATCTTTATAAACAACCATTAATCATAGCATTATATGAACTACCATCAGCTCGGTTTAATCTCAGGCATTGAAATTCATCAGCAGTTAGAAGGCAATAAATTATTCTGCGCTTGTCCAACTGAAATCATTGATGCTCAACCAGATGCAATAGTCGAACGTGTATTACGTGCAGTTGAAGGAGAAACTGGTGAGATTGATATAGCAGCTTCCCATGAGCAAAAAAAACAAAAATATTATCGTTATCATCTTTACCATAAAAATACCTGTCTTGTTGAGATTGATGAAGAGCCGCCTCATCCAGTCAACAAAACAGCATTGAAAACTTGTTTAATTGCAGCAAAATTATTGGATGCAAAAGTAGTTGATGAAATTCAATTTATGCGGAAAACAGTTATTGACGGGAGCAATGTTTCAGGTTTTCAAAGAACAGCATTGGTAGCCACTGATGGCTTCATTGAAACAAGTTTTGGTAAAGTATCAATACCAACGATTTGTTTAGAAGAAGATTCTGCTAAAATTATTGAAAAACACACTGATTATGCAGTGTACAATCTCTCAAGATTGGGCATTCCTTTAATTGAAATTGCAACAGCTCCAGACATGCATAGTCCTGAACAAGTAAAAGAAGTAGCAGAAAAGATTGGTATGCTGCTTCGGGCAACTAATGCAGTGAAGCGTGGTTTAGGAACTATTCGACAGGACCTTAATATCTCGATTAAAGGCTGTCCACGAGTAGAAATCAAAGGCGCACAGGATTTGCATTTGATTCCTAAAATTGTAGAGTACGAGGTTCAACGCCAGCAGAATATGCTTGCGTTAACTGAAAAGTTGCAGCGTATTCCTCTGCTCAAACAACAAGCTGCTCAAAACTTAACGCAAATATTCACCAACACGCAATGCGCTTTTTTACAGAAAGCAATCAAAGAGGGGAAAGGAATTTATGGCTTGAAAATCCCATGTTTTGCTGGGATATTTGGCAGTGAATTAATGCCAAATCATCGTGTTGGAACTGAAATTTCAGACAAAACTAAACTATTAACTGGAGCAGGAATAGTGCATTCAGATGAACTGCCTAAATTCGGTATTACAGACAAAGAAGTTGCTGTGATCAGGGAAAAACTTTCTTGTAACAAAGATGATGCTTTTGTCTTAAGCGCAGTTAAACATGACCATGCTAAAATAGTCTTTGAAATAATTATTGAACAGATCAATTTATTGCGCAGTGGTGTTATTTCAGAAGTTCGCGCAGCAACGCAGGAAGCAACTTCAAAATATATGCGGCCAATGCCAGGAAGTGCAAGAATGTATCCAGAAACAGATATTCCTTCAATTCCAATAACTGAACAATATTTGAAATTATTGTCTTTGCCGGAAACTCTTGAAGCAAAGCAAACAAGATTAGAAACGCTTGGTTTAAGCAATGATTTAGCTGAATTGTTAGTTAAAAAAGGCGATGTTGCATTTTTTGAAACATGTGTAGCTCATTACAAAAATCTCAAGCCTGCATTTATTGCTGAAGTGTTATTGCCTAAGCTATTGGAAGTGAAGAGAAAGTACAATGTTGACATTGATAAAATTACTCAGCCCCAGATCAAATTATTACTAGGGCATCTTAATCAGGGCTCTATAGTTAAAAGCAGTGTTGAAGAGATTTTTTTGCAGTATGCTCAAGGTAAAGAAGTCAATTATGGGAAATTCAAAGGAATATCAAGAGCTGAGTTAGAAAGAGCAATAAAAGAGATTATTGCTAGCAACAAAGGCAAGCCAGTTGGAGCTATAATGGGTTTAGTGATGAAAAGATACCAAGGCAACGTAGATGGTAAATTAGTTAGTGAAATTCTTCATAAATTTATATAATCTTTAATGATTGAAACAGTTAAATATAAAAAGCCAAAAAGTTCCTAACTAATTATGTCAGGAATTGGTGCAGAAGCATATAAAGAAAGCCTTGAAGAAGATGCAGAAAGATACAAGCACAGTAAGCGGAATCTTTTTGGGCTTAATAGTTTCTTCTTAGTACTTTTTATCCTTATTTTCCTTATACCTATGGGAGTGACAAAAACAATTATAGCTATCATTGTCTTGTTAGTTCTCTATGGGTTTGTAAGGATATATGCATTAAATTAGTCACTCTAATGTGATCTAATAATCTAATCAGGTAGGTAGGAATTATTCGTAGTGAATAGCATAATTTGACGGAGAGAAAAAAATAATATTGGCGCAAACGGCATGTATCATGCCGAGCTTTTACCGCAGTAAAAGCGGTTTGCCTGCCAATAATATTATTTTTTTCGACAAGACAGAACAATAAATATGCTGCCCACTCAAATAGTTAACATAACAGAGGTGTTAGTCATGGTTAAGCGAAGAAATCCAGCATTAGTGATTATCTTTATGATAATCACGTTAGGAATTTATGGTATCTATTGGTTTGTAAAAACAAAAGAAGAGATAAAATCCCAGGGCGCTCAAATTCCAACAGCATGGTTGCTTATTATTCCTATTGTTTGCCTTTATTGGCTTTTTAGATATGCAGAAGGGTTTTCAAATTATGTACGAAAAGACAACAGTCCAGTACTATGGTTTTTTTTCATGTGGTTTATTCCGATCATACCCATTGTTTTAATACAAATGGATTTGAATAAATTAACTTTATAAATCATCTCCAGTTCTTATAGATCATGTCAATCTCAGCAGCTGAACGATTTAAACTGAATAAAATTATCAAAACTCTGGAACAATATAGAGGCAGGCATACTGAATTAGTGACTGTCTATGTTCCTGTCGGTTATGAAATGACTAAAATTATGAATCATCTTGCTCAAGAGCAGGGTACTGCCAAGAACATTAAATCTAAGCAGACAAGAGACAATGTCACTGCTGCTTTAGAAAAGATGATTCAGCATTTACGGATTGTAGGAAGAACTCCGGCAAATGGTTTAGCTGCATTTGCAGGCAACGTGGCTGAGCGTGAAGGTCAGTCAGATATTCAAGTTTGGAGTATTGAACCGCCAGTGCCTTTAAACTTGCGGTTGTATAGATGTGATAAAGAATTTATTCTTGAGCCATTAAAAGAGATGTGTGAATCAAAAGCAGTGTATGGATTAGTGGTTCTTGATAGAAGGGATGCAATTATAGCATTGCTTAAAGGAAAAACAATAATTCCCTTAGTTAAAACGCATTCCGAGGTTCCAGGAAAGTTTAAGGCCGGTGGTCAGAGTTCAGTCCGTTTCGCACGCAACCGAGAGCTTTCAGCAAAAGATCATTATAATAAAGTTGGGGATTATATGAAAGATCAATTTTTAGGGCGAAGTGAAATTAAAGGGATTTTAGTAGGCGGTCCTGGCCCAACAAAATATGAGTTTGTTGAAGGAGATTTTATTACTAATGAAGTTAAAAAGAAGATTCTCGCTATTAAAGATTTAGGATATACTGAAGAGTTTGGATTGCAGGAATTAGTTGATAAATGCGAAGATGTTCTTGCTTCTGAAGAAATAGCAGAAGAAAAAAAGATCATGCAGAAATTTTTCAGTATGTTCAGCACTGAGCAGGGTAAAGTTGCTTATGGAGAAAAAGATTGCATGGCGCATGTTAAAAATGGTGTGGTTGACACTTTGTTATTATCAGAGCAATTAGATGATGCAAAAATAGAAGCATTTGAAGAAGCAGCAAAGCAATTTAACACCATAGTTAAATTAATATCAACAGAAACAAGAGAAGGCGTGCAATTAAGGGATTTAGGTAAAGTGGGAGCAATATTAAGATATGATGTTAGTGGACAATAATTAGTCTATGGTAAAACTAAGATAGAAATGATTATTTTAAGGAAATATCTCTCTTCATTCCCTGATAAACACGCATTAACCCATTTCCAAGATTTTCGTGCAACTGACCCAATTGGCTTACTATTGGATTTCTTCTTGCATTTTCATCTGCTTGATATGAAATTCCCTTACTATTTGGAGATCTAATATCATCTACCATTTCTCTCGTAGTAACTCTCATTCCTATTCTATAAAATTCAATTCCTTCTCTACTCCATGCTTTCTGTACTGCCTCATCAGCTAATAAGTCATCCATAACCGAAGGATATGATCTCTGTTTATATTGATTTACCTAAACTTGGCAAAGAGTTCAAGTTCTTTTTTATTCGGTAAATACAGTTTATATTTTGACATTCTGTGGAAAACAGCAAAAAAGTAGCAAAATATTTATATATAAGTTAGTATATAATAGTTACAAGTTAATAACTATAGGTGATTAAAATGCAAGAACTCAAACATTCCCCCACATTGAATACCGTCCTTATGGTAGAAGATACACTAAAAAACATGAACGAAAGCGTCATAACCGTTGCAGAGCTTAAACACCACCTTCCACGCCAAGTAAACCATAATACTCTTAAAGTCATTCTTGAATACCTTGAACTCAGCAATAAAATCCTAGTTACCATGCGAGGCATAACCTGGATACACAACCCTAATCCAAATCTCCAAAAAGCAATCGCAGAGGGACTTGAATTATGAAGATAGTGCGTGTAAAATTATCTCCAGAAGCTGAAGAGGTGTACAAATACCTCAATGAAGAAGCACCAACTTCAAAAACGGAACGGATGATTCTCAAAGCAGTTAATCAAAAAGTAGAACTTATTAAGACTAATCCCCACTACGGCGATCCCATAGGAAAAGACAAAATTCCTGAGGAATATAAACAAAGATATTCTGTAGTAAATCTCTTTCGAGTAGAACTCCCTGCTTTTTGGAGAATGTTGTACACTTTAACTGAGGGAGAAAGTGAAATAGAAATTATTGCTTTTGTTCTCGATATTATTGACCATAAAGAATATGATAAAAAGTTTGGTTATAGAGGAATCTAGCGCTACACCCTTATGTTTTACTCTATCATGTAGTAATCTATAATAGCGAACCTATATTTTTAATATTGTTCTGTTCGCTATTATGTTTGCAGAACATAACACTTTCATTAATTATTTATGTTCTGCATTATAATTTTCTCAAAGTAAGAAAAAACTGAAATCAATAAACATATAAATAAAATTCTTTCACATAAACTTGATGTCAGAACTTATTCAAGAAGCATTGAAAGAACTCTATCCGGAAAAAGCATCGGTGTATGAATTTGATTTAACCTACTCCGGAAGATTTAGATCATATAATGCTAATGTTAAGTACAATCGTTCTAAAATGGAATTTTATTTAAGCAAACATTGGAGAAAAATCAGTGATGAGATTAAAATTGGTTTATTGCAAAGCCTTATGTTAAAGGTATTTGGCAGAGAAAATGCGCAAGCGCCCTCTACGTTGAATTTAGAATTATATAATACCTTTCTTAAAAATATCCATCTAGCAATCCCTAAATCAAAGCAAGACGCTATTCTAAAGCAATCATTTGACCGGGTGAATAATATTTACTGTAATGGTTTAGTTGATGCGCCTAATCTAGTTTGGGGTCAGCAATCAACAAGGAAACTGGGGAGTTATGAATATGGTTCTGATAAAATTATTATCAGTTCAGTGTTAAGAAATGCTCCTGAAGAACTATTGGATTATGTGATGTATCATGAATTGCTTCATAAAAAGCATAAATTTAATTGCACTTCAGGGAGATCATATCATCACACTGCTTTATTCAAACAGGATGAATCTAAATTTAATAAGTATGATGAAATGGAAAATAAGCTGCGGAATTTTCTTATAAAAAGAAGAATATACTCTTCTCTACACAGGTTGACAATGTCATTAGCATTTTAATTTTCATCTGCCAGTAATGAATTACGCAAAAATAGAAACGTATTTATATCCCTTCGATTATAAAAACTATTTGGGGGTGTACGGTTTGGGATTAGTAGGTACAGCAATGTTAGAGGACTTAAAGGAACAAATAAGAAAAGCATTTACTAAGATCAAACTCGAATTAAACGACCATAGAGAAAGCATTAATGAAAATACTAATGAACTTCAAACAAATTATGAATATCTCTGTCGTTTAGACGCTAAGATAGAAAAGCTTACTGAGCGTGTAGATGAGTTAGTATTGTTTATTGGTCAAGTATCAGGTAAGCAGCAAAAAAAATATCACGTTGATAAATTAACAAGAAATGAGCAAGAAGTGTTTATGGCTCTTTACACCTATGAAAAAAATGGTATTGCTAATTTTGAAGTTGCAAGAAAAGTTGGATTGTCAGTTGATTTAGTTTCTCTGTATATATCTAACTTAATTGTAAAAGGCATCCCTATTCTTAAGCGTATGGTTAATGATACCGTGCATTACTTTCTTGATCCAGAATTTAAAATATATCAAGCAAAAGAGAACATTCTTGGGATTAATCAGGATATTGCAGTAGCAATTACTATGAAATAAATAATAAGAAAAAAATAGGTGATGAATTATCTATTCATCATCCCAGTCATTAGAATTATCATCCTCGTCATCTCCTAATATATGCCATTCCATAGTTTTAACCTCCGTACTCATTATTAACAAATGATTTAGCTTAGTAAGCCTTATCAGTTGAGTATGAAGTCGAGAGTTATTTCAAGTATATTTAAATGTTATGAAAAGTTTATAAACTATACCCATCATAAAGAATATGATGGGTATAGTCTATAAACTTGGATGTTATATCGAAGAAATTATTCTTGCAGTTCTTATTTTTATTAACATCCTCGATTTTCTCGAGATTATTACTCCTGAATGGGATTATATTGACAAGCTGGTATCCTGGGTTGCATTAGGATACCTCTTATATCGCGTTTCATTGACTAAGCTATTCTTCGGAGAAAAGCATAAAATAGGTGATGGCGCTCTTGTTATTGCTTATTTTCTTATGATAATGAAGAATTTAATTAATGCAGCTCAGCTTAGCCAGACAGAGCTTCTCCATAAAGCTTCAGAACTTATTTCATTTGCAGAAACAAAATTAACTGCTGGGATGAGTTATATTACTATCAGGGTTGCAGACTTGCAGCATCTGACAACAGCAGATTTCAGCAAAGAAGTGATGCAAAACATATTCAATGGGATCACCTTATCAAATCCTGAAGTAGTGGTTCATATTACTGATGGAAAAGCATCGCGGTTTCTTGTTACTGACGTTGATTCTTTTCTTATTCCTTTTATTAATACCGTTGTCAAACATGCTGCGCTTATTGACAAAATCAGTTTTATCATGGGCGGTATTATTCTGATAGGATTATCATTATATTTTGGTTATAGGTATACTATAAAATCACCGAGTTTGTTGCATGTTATACATGAAGAAGGTTCTTTGAATAAAAAATGGAAATATATGGTAAGGGCTTTGGTGATTTTCATAGTGCTTGTTGGATTTTTTATCATAATATTTAATTTAATTATGGAATGGCTTGGGCTTGCTATTGACGCTCCTCTTTTGATTATTGCTATATTCACCTATCTGTTATTATTATTAAAGCATCATGACAAATTCCATCCTCATTCTTTTATTTTTAAAATGGGGAGTTTAGGAGAATCTTTTTATGAACATTTTATAACGATGTTTCATTCAAGGCAGGGCTTAATATTTGGAGTAACAGGAATGCTGGTGCTGCATCTTTTAACTGATGTTGGTAACTTCCTTATTCCTTATTTAATTCATGTCCATGACCGGATGTACTTTGATTATCTTGGGGCAGGGCATACGATCATTTTTAATTTCAAGGAGTTATTTACAACGCAAGCCCATGGTTTGCTGATCAGTGACCTTGCATCTGCTTCCTTTCCAGAAACGATGTTTATAATAGGAGGGTATCTTCTGAACATTATAGCTATCGTGTTTCTCTTTGTATTTCCTGCGTTGATATGGTACGCAATATATCGAAAAGAATCCCTTAAAATACCTCCAGCTTTTCAGTACCTTTTTTTAGGAGGATTAGTTGTCTTTTTAGTAAATCCTGTGTTTAAGATAGCTTCTATTAAAACACCAGGATTTATAGGTGTTGATATTCTAACAAGATCTGTCAGCAGCAACATAACTCAGTTGCACATTAGTCTTCTCCTCGCTTTAGGGTTAATAATTATTGTTCTCATTTGCAATATGAATAATTTTTTTCATAATCATATCCAACATTTTTTAATTATAGCTGCAATGATTTATTTCATACTATATGTTTATTATTTTTTCATGAGTTATAGCAGCTTTTTCATCAATGCTGTTATTTCGCAATTTCAAATCCATTCGTTTTTTACCGGGATCTTTTTTTTAGTCTTTTTTATGATTACGATACTCTTTTATATTTTAGGAACAGGATTCTTTTTATGGGAAATTAAAAAAGCAGCAGGCAGATTATTATGAATATCGCTCAAAATATTCACCATCATAGCAGACGGATTGTTTCAAAAGCGCATCAAAATACAAAGAATGCAGTAGTGAGAACCGTTCAAGGAACAAAAATGATAGTAATTAAGGGAGAAGAAATTGTTATTGAATATGGAGAAAAGATAATTCAAGCTACAAGAAATGAGCGTTTTAGGAGAAACTTCAAATTATTGACAACAATACTTGTAATCAGCATCATAATATTGTTTTCCTATGTGCTTTTCAGATATAGAACATTTGAAGCTGAAATTCAAGAATTTATTCAAAACTATGGGTATGGAGGGATCATGGTAGTGTCTTTTATTCTTGATACTTTGATAATTCCTCTTGCGCCGGATATTGCTTTAATTTTTGGTATTCTGGGTGGTTTGCCATGGTATTCAGTGCTTGCTGCAGTGCTGATAGGCAGTACTATTGCGAGCTTTACTGGTTATTATCTTGGTATTCTCTACGGAAAACATGGATTAATCAGGATGTATGGAACAGTTAAATATTTGAAATGGAGCAGCCAATTTGAACAGCATGGAAAATGGTTAATGGTATTGGGAGCTACAACACCTGTTCCTTATGTTCCTATGTTAGGCGGTGTATTTAATTTAACCTTAAAAGAATTCATCCTATATGCGATTGTCCCAAGAACTTTGCGGTATCTAATGGTTGCATTATTTTTTGTTGGTGTGTTTTAGAGAGTTTTGAAAAGTTCTCTTATAAATATAATAAGAATACCATATTAGAACTATTGTTGAACCGATTGCAGTAGCTAAAACAACCCATATCCCATAAGGAGAAAAGAAACTGCTTACTAAAGTAATAATGCCGCTTATCTTAAACAAAGTTCCTCCGAGCATATGTGTTTTTTCCCAAACAACATCGCTTTCCAAGGTCCATGGTGTTCTAATCCCGGCAAAATAATTTCTTTTAAAATATTTCATAACACTACCTATGGCAAAAAATAATATCCCTATTCCAAACATGAAGAACAGTGAAAAATCAAGTTTAACATTGATCATAGCCAATAATAACAAAGTATGAACATAGCTGAAGAAAACAAGGAAACTTACGATGAGCCAGTCATAAGCATTTCTGAATCCCTCAAAATTTTTATGAATTGGATCATATCTAGGCAAATAATAAAGGAGTAAAAACAAAAATACACTTAATTCAGGAATAAAGAAAATCCAAAATGTTTTTGAACCGTAATCTTGAATAGTTCCATTTTCATCCCAATCAATAGGTACTTGAGCTGGCATTTTTTGATAAAAGTAAAAACTTATGCCAAACAGTATCAGAAAAATGATCAGAATACACCAGTTTTGAAGCTTCATGAAATATAAATAAGTAATGGAATATAAATATTTTACTTTAAGAAGTACGTAATAAGTCATGGGTTTTAGCGCCTACTTTTGTGAAGCTCTTCTCATACTAATTGTGGGGATTTTTCGGAGTTCCAGAGAGAAAAATCCAAGCGAAATAATACGTTTAAGCTGAACCGGCGCTAAAACTATAGAAGACTTATTACGTACTGATGGTATCTCTTTATTCACACCTACTTAGTAATTAACAGGAACATTTATATACAATCATGCAATACCTATCTTGGGGTAAATAAGATGAAAGATCATAAATTATTATCTCAAATACACAAACAATCCTATTCATTGTTATTCCTATTATTGTTGTCAGCAATTGTTTCAGGTTTTGATCCAATTCTTACTTCAACTGATACTCCAATTAATAGCGATGATGCAGATTTATATTTAACAGGTTTAGCTGAAGAACCGTATACAAATATCATTGATTGGAGATTGAATGGAATTTCAATTGCTTCGCTTAATCTGCCTTTTGAAGCGCATGCTGAATCTGCAACGAAGGCAAAAGATTACTCGACAAATAATAATGATGCTGTTGTCAACGGAGCTTTGTTCAAGCCAACAGATGGCTATGATAGTAAAGGTGCATATTATTTTACAGCAAATACTGGAATTACAACAACACAACCAATAGATGTATCAAAATATACCGTGAGCTTATGGATA